>JBOHBA010000161.1:0-3744 GCA_050698095.1 Gaiellaceae bacterium | reverse complement strand
CCTCTACACCGACCACTCGGCGCGTTCCGCCGGCGGATGCCGCGGCGATGCCGCACAGCATGACCATCTCCTGGGTCTTGAGACCCGTGACCGGCGTTCGTCGGCGGATCGGCCACTGCGCCCGGATCCAGACCTCGGCCCGCAGTGCGTGCTGGCGCTCCACGACGCGGCTCGCGATCTGCTCCGCGAGCACCTCGACGAGCAGCGCCTCGCCGTCGACGACGAGGTCGATTGCGCCCTCGAAGAGCTCCGGAAAGCGCGACATGTGGACGCCTTTCTGGTCGGCCGCGAGGTCGACAGTGCAGTCGATCACCGCAGCCATCACGGTCTCGGCATCACCGCGGCGAATCCGTACCGCCTTCTGCACGCCGGTGACACCGGCTCGCGAGAGCGCGAGGCCGATCTCGGGCGACGAGGCCTGCAGGTCTTGGTCGAACTTGACGACGTCGCTCATCGTCTCATTTCAGCAGACGGGACAGCCGCCGATCCTTGAGGATTCTGCCGCCGGTCTGGCAGTGCGGGCAGTAGTAGATGGTGTGCTCCTCGAAGTCGACGCGCGCGATCGGAGTCCCGCACTGGGGGCACGACTCGCCGAGCCGGTTGTGGACGACGTACACGTCCTTGTCTCCCTTGCCGCGTTCGCGGAGCTCGAGCGCCCGCGCGAGGTCCTCCCGGATCGCGACGGCGAGACGGTCGATCTCCTCGGCCGACAGCTCGGTCGAGGCCTTGAACGGGGAGAGCCGCGCGCGGAGAAGAATTTCGTTTGCGTGCGCGCGCCCGATCCCCGCGATCGCGCGCTGGTCGCGGAGGAGAGGGTGGAGTTGGCGGCGCTCGCGGCCGAGGATCTCGGTGAGTGCTGCGCTGCCGAGCTCGAGCGCGTCCGGCCCGAGGTGCGCGAGATCCGCATCGAGCTGGTCGGGCGTCACGAGCCAGACGCCGGCGCGCTTTTTCTTCCCTGCCTCGGTGAGCGCGAGCTCGCCCCCGTCGGCAAAGCCGAGGCGGAACATCAGCGTCTTGGGTACTTTCGATCCCGGTGCGAGATAGCGCAGCCGGCCGGCGCTCATCAGATGAACGCGCAGAATGAGGTTCACATCCTCGACCGGGAAGAGCAGGTTCTTGCCGCGGCGGCGGGCGCCATCGAAACGACGCCCGTCGAGCTCGGAAAGCGGCGGGTCGAAGGTTTTCAGCGTCGCGATGTGTGCCGGCCCCGCGTTCTCGATCGGAGCGCGCGACACGAGCGGGTCGAGCTCTCGCACCCAGGCTTCGACTTCCGGCAGCTCTGGCATACGGGCTGACCGTAGCGCCCGGATAGGCTCACGCGCCGTGGAGCCGATCGCCGTCGAGGCCATCCGCGGAGGTGTCGTCGAGGCGCGGCACCGCGTCCACGCGGTTGCCGTACGACAGGGGCAGGTTGTGGCTGCAGCCGGCGACGCCACGCGTGTGACGCATTTCCGGAGCTCGGCCAAGCCGCTCCAGGCATTACCGGTCGTGCGGGCGTGGCCCGAGCTCGACGATGCCGAGATTTCCATCGCGTGTGCGTCGCATCTTCATCGTCCGGAGCAGCTCGACCCGGTACGCAGGCTGCTCGCGAGGGCGCAGGCCACGGAAGACGACCTCGAATGCGGACCCGAACCCACGCGGCTCGAGCACAACTGCTCCGGCAAGCACGCGGCGATGCTTGCCCTCTGCCGGCGCATGGGCTGGCCAAAGGTGGACTATCGGCTGGCCGAGCATCCGTGCCAGGCGGCGGTACTCGAGGAGATCGCGGCTGCCGCCGAGGTCGAGCAGTCGTCTATTCCCACGGCCGTCGACGGATGTGGGGTGGTCACGTTCGCTCTTCCGCTCGAGCGCATGGCTCACGCGTTTTCGCGGCTCGAGCTCCTCGACGGAGGACATCGCGTCGCTGCTGCGATGCGTGCGCACCCGGACCTCATTCGCGGCCCAGGCCATGCGGACACCGAGCTCATGCGCCTCGGGCAGGACTGGGTCGCGAAAGGTGGTGCGGAGGGCCTCCTCTGCGCAGCGCGTGGCGGGCTCGGGGTTGCGCTCAAGGTCGAGGACGGTGCGACGCGAGCGGTACGAAGCGCTCTCGCGGCGTTCCTGGAGCGGCTCGGTTGCGAGGTCGGTGAGCTCGGGATGGTTTCGGTCGACAACTCCCGCGGTGAGGTCGTCGGCGAGCTTCGCGCTGTGTAGCTCTCGAATGGACCCTTCCACAAATCGCGCTAGAGGTCTAGTATCCGCGCGCTTGGTGGTGGAGCCGGGGCGGCACGCGGGGCCGGCTCATCGTGTGGTGCAAGGTCAGTATCCGTTCGAGCGCGAGAGGAGAAAGCCGTACCCATGCTGTCCGTCGACATTGCTCTCCCGGAGGTCGAGGAGCTCCAGCGTCTCATCGAGCAAGGGCTCGAGAAGGGCGTCCTCACGTACGACGAGATCGTGACCGGGCTCGACGAAGTCGAGCTCACGAAGGAGCAGGTCGAGGACTTCTACACGTATCTGGTCGACCACTCGATCGAGCTCGTCGAAGGCGTCGAGCACAAGGCGTTGCCGCACGAGGAGCCGGCGGTCGCGGAGGAGGAGAAGGTCGTTCAGAAGCTCGACCTTTCCGTCGAGCCGTCGCTCGACTCGCTGCGGCTCTACCTCCGGGAGATCGGGAAGGTCGCACTCTTGACCGCCGATCAGGAGGTCTCGCTGGCGAAGCTCATCGAGCGCGGGGACTTGGGCGCGAAGCAGCACATGATCGAAGCAAACCTCCGGCTCGTCGTCTCGATCGCGAAGGGGTACCTCGGCCGCGGGCTCTCGTTTCTCGACCTGATCCAGGAGGGATCGCTCGGGCTCATTCGCGCTGTCGAGAAGTTCGATTATCGCAGGGGCTACAAGTTCTCGACCTATGCCACGTGGTGGATCCGCCAGGCGGTGACGCGGGCAATTGCAGACAAGGCGCGCACCATCCGGATCCCAGTGCACATGGTCGAGAAGCTCAACAAGGTCGTCCACATCGAGCGACAGCTCGTCCAACGGCTGGGTCGCGAGCCCGAGCCGGAGGAGATCGCGGAGGAGCTCGAGATCACAACGGACGAGGTCAGGGAGATCCTGCGCATGTCGCAGATGCCGATCTCACTCGAGAAGCCGATCGGCGAGGACGACGACTCTTCGCTCGGCGACTTCGTGCCGGACGAGCAAGCGGAGTCACCGTTCGACACGGCTTCACTTTCGCTGCGTCGCGAGGACGTGGAGCTGGCGCTGTCCGCGCTTCCGGAGCGTGAGCGGCGCGTGATCGAGCTCCGCTACGGGCTGGATGGCACCCAGCCGTGCACGCTCGAGGAGGTCGGGCAGACGTTCGGCGTCACGCGAGAGCGCATCCGGCAGATCGAGAACAACACGCTGAAGAAGCTCGAGTCGCTCCCGGAGGCGCAGGGTCTCAAGGACTGCGTGTAAAGGGCGCAGTTTGGGGTCTGACTGAGGTCAGACCCCGGACTGACTCCGTTGCGGGTCTTGCCTTAGCCAGAAACGGCTACGAGGTGTTGGTGCGGCGGTTCAGACGTCGCGTGCTCAGGCGCCGGCGCGGTCGCCGACGGAACGATTCACGAGTGTCGTGCTCACCATGGTCTGGTTGGGCACGAATACGTGTGGGCCCTCGTCGGTCACGAGGGCGGTGTAGCTCAGCGAGATCCTCTCGACGACGCCCGTGTGCTCACCCACGGTCACCCTGTCGCCGAGACGAACCGGCTGGGTGAACGCGAGGAG
>JBOHBA010000160.1:0-3078 GCA_050698095.1 Gaiellaceae bacterium | reverse complement strand
GAGCAGACCGGTCTGCTCACGGCCGAAGAGGTGTCTTCTGTCCGCGCCCGCGCCCGAACCGGATCGTTTCCGCAGGCGCTGATCGAGGAGGGCGTCGCCGCCGGCGATCGCGTGGCGGCAGCGCTTGGGGCCCGCTTCGGAATGCCGGTCGTCGACCTGCTTGAGACCGGGGTCTCCGTCGATGCAGCCGGTGAGATCCCGCTCCACGTGCTAGAGCGCGTCGCCGCCATCCCATACGAGATCGAGGACGGGGTCCTTCGCGTCGCCGTCGCCGACCCGCAGAACGTCAACGCGATCGACGAGCTGAAGCTCGCGACGCGCCTACCCGTCCAGCTCGGCGTCGCAGCGCGGGACGACATCCTCGCCGAGGTCAGGCGACTCGCGCGGGCAGCCGAGGCGTTTGGGGCCCGGGCGATGCTCGAGGTCGAGGAAGACGAGCCGCTGCTCGCGGAAGAGGAGGAGGGCGACGATCTCGAGGCCGAGGACGGCATCTCTGATGCGCCGCTCGTGCGCCTCGTGAACTCGATCATCTTTCAGGCCGCCGAGGACGGCTCGAGCGACATTCACTTCGAGCCCCAGCAAGACTCGCTTGTCGTCCGCTTTCGCACGGACGGTGTCCTCCACGAGGTTCAGCGAATCCCCCGCAAGATGACCCCGGGGGTGATCACTCGGCTCAAGGTGCTTGCGAAGCTCGACATCGCGGAGCGCCGAAAGCCTCAGGACGGTCGCATCTCGCTCTCGAGCTCGACGGTCGGCCGCATGCTCGACATCCGCGTCGCCACTCTCCCGACCGTCGAGGGCGAGAAGGTCGTGATGCGCCTCCTCGACAAGTCGCGCAAGCCGCCGACGATGATCGAGCTCGGACTGTCGGAGTCGATGCGCGCCGATCTCGGAGCAATCGTCGCGCTACCTACGGGGGCGCTGCTCGTGACCGGCCCGACCGGTTCGGGCTAGTCGACGACGCTCTACGGCTGCCTGGCCCAGATCAACCGGCCCGAGATCAACATCATCACCGTCGAGGATCCCGTGGAGTACCGGCTTGCGGGCGTCAACCAGGTGCAGATCAACGTGCGCGCGGGTCTCACGTTCGCAACGTCACTCCGCTCGATTCTTCGCTCCGACCCGGACGTCGTCATGGTCGGTGAGATTCGCGACGCCGAGACGGCCAAGATCTCGATCGAGGCTGCGCTAACGGGGCACTTCGTGCTTTCGACGCTGCACACCAACGATGCGCCGTCGACGATCACGCGTCTCGGCGAGATGGGCGTCGAGCCGTTTCTCACGGGCGCGGCGGTATCCGCCGTGCTCGCACAGCGGCTCGCGCGCAAGCTCTGTACGCACTGTTGCGAGGCGTACCAGCCGACGAGCGCCGAGCTTGCCGACCTGCGCGTGTCAGCGGAGGTGCAGCACGGCCTCGACGGAACGCCCTTCTACCGCAAGAGGGGTTGCCCGCGGTGCAACCACACTGGTTACCGCGGCCGAATCGGCGTGTTCCAGTTCCTGCGGATGTCCGAGGAGATCGCCGCCCTCGCCGTGCAGCACGCAAGCCGCGACGAGATCGCGAGAGCAGCCGAGAGAAACGGGATGCGCTCGATGTGGAGCGACGGGCTCGAGAAGGTGGCCTCCGGGCTGACGTCGATGGAAGAGCTCGCCCGTATCCTCTCCTAGAGACATATCCCGGTGTCTGACACGGGGATATGTCCGCTACAGACCTATGAGGCGCCGACTTCGCAGCCGAGCGCGATGAACGCCTCGACCGCGTGTGTCACGAACCGGGTGGCCTCGATCGGCGTCGGGAACGTGTACGGGCCGGGAATGGCCGAAGGGGCGCCAGGGCCGTTCGGCCATGTCTCGGCCTCGACGACGCACTGGTGACCCTGGTCGATCGCGCGCAACACGGCCACCGACCGGCCGTCGATACGGGCGTGCCGCACGTACAGCTCCTGGCCGGGCATAACGTGCGCGGCAGCCTCGCTCATCGCCGTGCTTGCACGACCGTCTGAACGATCGTCTGCCGGTCGGCGACGCTCAGCGTCGCGGTGACGACTCCGGGGCGTTTGATGACGAGGACCGCGGGAGCGGGGAGGACTCCGGTCTTTGCCACGAGCGACTGCACCAGGCGCTCGTTGAGCGCGCTGATCGCGACGTATCCCACGCGTGCAAGAGCGGCCGCAGCTTTGGCTTCCTTGCGCACAACGGCGTCTACGGCGGCGTGCGGCACGTACACGGCGACGACTACCACGCCTCGGCGCCGGAGCGCGCGATCGATCGGAACCGGGAAGCCGCTCTTCGTGACGACCACCTGTGGCGTCGCGTTACGAGGGGGAGTCGCCCTGGTGGGTTTCGGCGTCGCGTTTGGCTTCGCCGCGGGCTTCGCAGAATGCGCAGGCTTCACCGGCGCGGACAGATCGGGCTCAGGGGCCGCGCGGCCGAGAACGAACACGAACGCGGCGAGGCCGGTCGCCGCGAGCGCCCCGAAGAGGGCGAGGACTCGGATGGGCGGCGTCAGAGTCATAGTCACGCTTTCCATATCGGCATCGGCTGCCCTGCCTTGAAGAGGTCCGGTCGTGTGGGGCCGGAACTGCTGTTTCGGCCTGGAACGAGAGGAGGCGCGGTCGCCCGCGCCTCCTCACCAGTCAGACTCGACGCTGAATTACGCGCAGGTCAGGTTGTTCTTGTAGTCGGCGCTCGATGCGCCCGGGCCGGCGACGCTCCACGGATGGGAGCCGTCGGTGTCCGCGAGGCAGTAGCTCGCTGCAGCCGCCGCGGGGACGGTCAGCGTCGGGGAGACGCCCGAGTCGATCAGGGCGAGGGCTGCCGGCGTCATGCCGACATAGGTGCCGTTGTCGGCGTAGTACGCCTCTGCCGACGGCAGTGCCGCCCGCAGGTTCGACTTCATGGCGTTGTTCGCAGCACGATCGCGGAACCCGAGGTACGACGGGACGGCGATTGCGAGCAGGATGCCGATGATGATGATCACGACGAGAAGCTCGATCAGGGTGAAGCCCTGCTCGCTGTTTCCGTCGAGGCGGGAACGAATCCGCTTGAACATTTGAGGCTACTCCTTCCGCAGTCCGC
>JBOHBA010000159.1:0-5798 GCA_050698095.1 Gaiellaceae bacterium | reverse complement strand
CCGGAGCCTGTCGAGGACTTCGGCGGCGCGCGCTGCCTCGTCGCGATCGGCGACTCGGTCACGACCGACCACATCTCGCCCGCGGGGGCGATCAAGCCCGACTCGCCCGCCGGCCGCTACCTCGTCGAGCACGGAGTGGAGCGGCGCGACTTCAACTCGTACGGATCGCGTCGTGGCAACCACGAGGTGATGGTCCGCGGGACATTCGCGAACGTCCGCCTGCGCAACCAGCTCGTGCCGGGCTCGGAGGGAACCTGGACCATTCACGTGCCGTCGGGAGAGCAGATGACGATCTTCGAAGCGGCCGAGCTGTACCGGGAGCGCGGGGTGCCGCTGATCGTCCTGGCCGGGAAGGAATACGGCTCGGGATCCTCACGCGACTGGGCGGCGAAGGGGCCGAAGCTCCTCGGCGTGCGCGCGGTGATCGCGGAGAGCTACGAGCGGATCCACCGCTCGAACCTGCTCATGATGGGCGTGCTTCCGCTGCAGTATCTGCCGGGCGAGAGTCGCGAGGCGCTGGGTCTCACGGGGCTCGAGGAGTTCTCGATCTCCGGCATCGAAGGCGGCGAGGCGCGGGAGGTCACCGTGCGCGCCGACGGCAAGGAGTTCCGCGCCATCGTGAGGCTCGACACACCACGCGAGCGCGAGTACCTGCGGCACGGCGGGATCCTCCCCTACGTGCTGCGGCGGTTGCTCGCGGCCTGATCAGGCAGCGGTTGCGGCGTCCGGGTTCTCGCCGCGCTCGCGAGCGGCGATGCGTGCCTCGTGGTAGGCGATGCGCTCGGCGAGCATTCGCTCCACGCGCTCATGCTCGGCCCACCACTCAGGCGGGTGGACCCGGTCTGCCTCCGTCCTCGCTCTCGTCTTCCTCTTCTTCTTCATCGTCTCCCTCGAGTCGAAGGCGAATCGCCCACACGTCCTCGGCGATCTCCTTGAGGCTGGCTTGGATGTAGAACAGCCCGCTCAGGATCCTCGTGACGTCTCGCTTGTCGAACAACTGATCCACGGCGAAATGGTCGCCCGACCGGAGGCCCTGGGCTAGTCGCTCTTGTAGACGCGGCTGCTACCGCCGCTTCAGTCACCACGCGACTCTCCCATGCTGCGGCTAACGTCCCTCGCCGATGACGTCCCAGCAGAAGATCGAGGGCAGCTGGGGAATCGAGCCCGTCCCGCCCCGTCTGCGGGTCCTGAGCGAGGTCGACACCGGCCTTCTCTGGGGCAACCTCGGCGTGTCGCTGTTCGTCATCGTCGCCGGCGCGACTCCTATCTGCCGACCGTGGTGAACGTTCTCCAGGGCATCGGCTGGTCCGTCTTCGAGCTCTTGATCATCGCGACGGCTGCGGTCGCGCTCTCGGACGGGCTCTTCGGGTTCCGCGCCCAGTGGCTGTGGACGCTCGTCTTCGGTGGGGTCGCGCTGATCCTCGCGCTGCTCGGGCCGATCGGCTTCGTTCGCCGCTTCGCCTTCGCTCGACGCGCCGCGTCGGCGTGATCGCGATCGCGGCCATCGGCCACATCTCGCGCGACGTCGTCGCCGGATCGGCGCCCCGACCCGGCGGCGGGGTGTTCTATGGCGCCCGGGCGTTGGCCCGCATGGGGGCGGATGCGTGTATCGCGGCGGCGTGCGCAGCGGACGATCGGCCCTTGCTCTTCCAGCCGCTCGAGACTCTCGGCCTACCGGTCACGTGGCGTGAATCGACGACGACGACCGCGTACAGCTTCCACTACGAGGGTGAGCGCAGGATCATGCGGGTGGAGGCCGTCGGGGATCCGTGGACTCCGACGCAGGCGGTCCGAGCAGCCGGAGGCGCGGAGTGGATCAACGTGTGCGCGCTCGCGCGGTCCGACTTCTCGCCCGCCACGCTGGCGGCTCTGGCAGGAGACGGCCGCCGGCTCCTCGTCGACGCCCAGGGGCTCGTCCGGACGCCCAGAATCGGCCCGCTGCACACCGACGGCGCAATCGGCGACACGCTCCGCCATGTCGAGATCCTGAACCTGAACGACGAGGAGGCGGCGACGCTCGTCGGCAGCGCCGACCCGGAGCGTCTTCAAACGCTCGGTGTGCCGGAGGTCCTGCTTACCCTGGGCTCCCGGGGATCGTTCGTGATCACGCCGGCGCTGATCGAGCACGTACCGGCTGTCGAGGTCAGGAGAGCCGTGGACTCGACGGGCGCTGGGGACACGTACGCCGCGACGTACCTGGCGCAGCGGGTTGCGGGTGCGGAGCCCGTGGAAGCTGCTCGCGTGGCGAGCGCCACTGTCGCCGCGTTCCTCGCGGATTTCTAGAGTCGGAACTCGCCGCGCGCGACCACCACGGCTCGCCCGCCGACCTCGACGCGCTCGATCCCCGCATCGGACCCGTCCGCGCGCGCGTACAGCGTCGACGGACGCCCGATCTCGTTCCCCTGCGATATCTCGATCTCGATCCCCCACTCGACGAGGCCGTGCCGGCTCACGTGACACGCGATCGGCCCTGCTGCAGAGCCGGTCGCCGCATCCTCGCCGAGAGGCCAGAACATGCGGTTCTTCCACCTCGTGCCGGACCCGGAGATGCAGTTGACGCCGGTGACTTCGAAGCGGGCGATCGCGGTCCGGTCCGGCGAGAGCGCTGCAACCGCCGCATCGCTTGGAAGCGATACGACGATGTGCGTCGCGCCGTTGTCGTACAGCTCGACGGGGAGCTCCGACCCACCGACGCCGAGAGTCGCGAAGAGCTCGCCGGTCTCGTCGAGAGCACGCACCGTCGGTATCGGCTGCTCCATTCGACCGAAAGCGAGCGCGCCGGACTCATCGCGCTCGATCTCGATCGGGACCGTCCCGCGCATCGTCTCGAGCTCGACAACCGCCCGTTGGAGGGGCGCTGCCAGCACCCACGCGGTTCCGAGGACCGGATGCCCGGCGAACGGCATCTCGACCGATGGCGAGAAGATGCGAATGCGCGCCGTTCCCCCTTGCTCGGCGGGGAGCACGAAGGTCGTCTCGGAGAAGCCGATCTCGTTCGCGAGCGCCTGCATCGTCTCCGCCTCGAGCCCCAACGCGTCCGTGAAGACCGCCAGCTGGTTGCCCGCAAGTGCGCGATCGGTGAAGACGTCCACGATGACGTAGCGGAGCGTCCGCACAGTGCCACCCTACCCAGGCTGCGCGGTGCGCATATCGTCTCCGGCCCGTGTCCAGCGCGATCCTCGTCCGTGAGCTCCGCAAGTCCTACAACGGTGTGGAAGCCCTGCGTGGGATCAGCTTCGAGGTCGCAGAAGGCGAGGTGTTCGGGCTCCTCGGACCGAACGGCGCCGGAAAGACGACCACCGTCGAGATCCTCGAGGGGTACCGCGGTCGCGACGGCGGGGACGCGCTCGTGCTCGGGCATGATCCTGGCGACTCCCCGCGCGCGCTGCGAGAGCGGATCGGGGTCGTCCTCCAGCATTCCGAGACCACTCCGCTGCTAACGGTGCGGGAGGTGCACCGCCAGTTCGCCGGCTACTACGCCCATCCACGAGACCCGGACGAGGTCATCGACCTCGTCGGCCTCGGCGAGAAGCGCGACGCGCGGGTGAAGACCCTCTCGGGTGGCCAGAAACGCAGGCTCGACCTCGGCCTCGCGCTCGTGGGCGATCCCGACCTCGTCTTCCTCGACGAGCCGACGACCGGATTCGACCCTGCCGCCCGGCGCTCTGCCTGGGGGATGATCCGCGCCCTGCGCTCTCTGGGCAAGACGATCCTCCTCACGACTCACTACCTCGACGAGGCGCAGCAGCTGGCGGATCGGGTCGCAGTCCTACGGGCGGGACGGATCGTCAGCCTCGGAACTCCCGCCGAGCTGATCGGCGGCGCGGCGTCGACCGAGATCCGTTTCGTCAGGAACGGTGAGCAGGTCGTCATCGAGACCGAGGACCCGACACTGACGCTCCACGAGCTCACCTCGGAAGCGCTGGCCTCTGGAGTCGCACTCGACAGTCTGGAAGTGCGTCGGCCGACGCTCGAGGACGTGTACCTCGATCTCGTCGGAGACGACGGCGGGAGCGCCGAATGACACTGATCCTGCATCAGCTCGCCTTCGAGCAGCGCATCTTCTGGCGAAGCCGCGAGGCAGCGGTTTTCGTGTTCATCTTTCCGCTCCTTCTCTATGCGCTCCTCGCCTCGGTCTACTCGGATGACATCGACGGTCTTCCTTCCGAGGACGTCCTGCTGGCAGGTCTGTTCGGATACGGCGCGGCGAACACCGCGCTTGCCGGGCTCGCGATCACCCTGGTCTGGCGCCGTGAGACCGGAGTCCTGAAGCGGCTTCGTTCGACGCCGCTCCCCCCTGGGACCTACCTCGGGGCCGTCCTCCTCTCGACATTTGTGACGTTCGCATTCCAGGCAGGGGCTCTCCTTGTGCTCGGATCGCTCGCATTTGGCGCCAGCGCACCGGCCAACTGGCTCGGCTTCGCCGGCGCGATCGTCCTCGGTGTCGCCTGCTTCGCGGGCATGGGTGTCGGAGCGGCCGCGCTCATCCGCTCGGCGGAGGGCGTCTCGGCAGTCGTCAACGTCGTTGTGCTGCCGATGGCATTCCTCTCGGGCTCGTTCGGACCGACGCAGAACCTCCCCGCGGTTCTCGAAGTCCTGGCAGACGTTCTCCCGCTCACGTACTTCCTCGACATCGTGTACGGGGTCTACCTCGGCGGCGAGTCGCTCCTCGCGGATCCGAAGGCGCTCGGGGTGGTCGCCGCATGGGGCATAGCCGGCCTCGCGGTCGCGCTCAAGCGCTTCGGCTGGATCCCGCGCGAGCGCTGAGGCGCGCCGAGGCCGAACCTCGCGGTCCAGCCTCGGGTCGGACGAATGGCAGGAGTTACCTGTTGTTGAGCAGCGACAGGTAGTACAGGAGCATCGCGACCGCCGCGAGCGCGCCGGCGACGTATGTCCAGGCCGCGGCCTTGAGGACGCTGCTCACGCCTGCGCCCTCGCTCGCAACGACGAGCCCGAGCTCGTGGAGCTGCTTCTTCGCTCTCGACGAGGCGTCGAACTCGACGGGAAGCGTCACGATCGTGAAGAGAACGGCGACCGAGTAGAGCACGACCGCGAGGATGACAAACCCAGTGATCTGGAAGAAGAGGCCGCCGATCAGGAACAGCACCCAGAGCTTCGAGGCGAACTGCACGGCGGGGAACATCGCGCTGCGGAACTGGAAGAACGCGTACGCCTGCGCGTGCTGAATCGCGTGCCCCACCTCGTGCGCTGCGACCGAGGTCGAGGCGATCGAGACTCCCTGGAAGACCTCCGGGGAGAGGTGGACGGACTTGCTGCGGGGGTCGTAGTGGTCGGAGAGGGACCCGGGAGTCTCCTCGATGGGGACTTCGGTGAGCCCGTTGGCGTCGAGAACACGACGTGCGACCTGTGCGCCTGTCATCCCGTTGGCGACGGGCACTTCGAGATTGCGCGCGAACGTGCTCTTGACCCGGTGCTGCGCCCAGAAGCCGATGACCATCGGGACGATGAAGGCGATCAGAAAGTCCATGCCGGGATGGTAGCCGCCGCCCGCGGCGCTCCTGCAAGACCCTGCGGACGAATACGCGCGTTCTTAACTGTCGGAGCGGAGCTCTTGGCACGACGGCGCGTCGGCGAACGCTCGTCGCAGCTCCTCTCGAGCGTCACCGGCGACGTCGGACCGTTGGAGGTCGTCCACCGCGGTCGCAAGCGTGTCGAGCAGCGCCTGGAACCGGGGCGCGAGCGCGGCCAGCGCCTGGAGAAACTCGGCCGGCGAGCCCGCCTCAGCCGCTCCCTGGGCGCCCTGCCTCAGGGCGGCGAAGCCCGACTCGATCTCGGTT
>JBOHBA010000158.1:0-6355 GCA_050698095.1 Gaiellaceae bacterium | reverse complement strand
GATCGGAGGCGTCCAGTCGAACCACACCCGCCAGGTCGCCGCGGTCGCCGCTCGGCTCGGGCTCGGCTGCGTGCTCGTGCAGGAGCACTGGGTGGAGTGGTCCGAGCCTGGCTACGAGACGGTGGGGAACATTCTTCTCTCGCGAATCCTGGGGGCCGACGTACGGCTCGATCCGGCCGGGTTCGACATCGGCATCCGACCGAGTTGGGAGGAAGCGCTCGCCTCGGTGGTCGATCGCGGGGGCAAGC
The DNA here is from genome assembly GCA_050698095.1 of Gaiellaceae bacterium. GTDB lineage: Bacteria > Actinomycetota > Thermoleophilia > Gaiellales > Gaiellaceae > GMQP-bins7. The sequence continues at coordinate 6,107 of JBOHBA010000158.1, read as the reverse complement.
CGTACGCGATTCCCGCTGGTGCATCCGACCATCCGCTCGGCGGGCTCGGCTTCGCACGCTGGGCGGACGAGGTCGCGGAGCAGGAGCGCAGCCTCGGGGTCTTCTTCGACACCGTCGTCGTGTGCTCGGTGACGGGCTCGACGCAGGCTGGCATGATCGCCGGTTTTGCCGCCCAGGACGTTGTGCGAAGCGTGCTCGGAATCGACGGCTCGGCGACGGTGTCTACGACGTGGGAGCAGATCGCGAGGATCGCTCGCTCGACGGCGGAGGCGATCGGCCTCGGTCGCCCGCTTCGGGACGACGAAGTCGTCCTTCTCGACGAGTGGCACGCCGGTACCTACGGCATCCCCGATGCGAAGACGATCGAGGCGATTCGCCTGTGCGCCCGGCTCGAGGGCGTGCTCACGGATCCGGTGTACGAAGGCAAGTCGATGGCCGCGCTCGTCGACCTCGTTCGATCCGGCCGGATCGAGCCGGGTTCGCGCGTGCTGTACGCCCACCTCGGCGGGCAGCCGGCGCTGAACGCGTACGCCGGCGCGTTCTGAGGCGCCGCGGGGTCAGACCCCGGGCCGCGTCTGTTTCGAGCAGTACGCCTCGGTCATTTGAGGCAGGAGCAGCCGTGGCTGGTCAGGGACAGGTCATTGTAGGACATGGCCCGGTGTCTGACCCCCATCTACACTCGCGCCGGTGTTCGCCAAGGCCATCTTCTGGGGCTTCCTCGGGGCGCTTGCCTGGACGCATGCGGGATACCCGGCGGCGATGGGTATGCTGGCGCGGCTTCGCCCGTGGCCGGTGAAGAAGGCGGAGATCACGCCCTCCGTGGCACTTGTCGTCTCGGCGCACAACGAGGAAGCGGTCATCGGCAGGCGCCTCGAAAACCTCCTCGAGCTGAACTACCCGGCCGACCTGCTCGAGATCGTCGTCGCCTCCGACGGCTCGACCGACGATACCGACGCGCTCGTCGAGGAGGTCGCCGCGCGCGAGCCGTGCGTGCGTCTCCTCCGCTGTCCGCGCGAGGGCAAGGTCGCAGCGCAGCACCGCTCCGTTCGTGAGACCGCAAGCGACGTGCTCGCGTTCACGGATGCGAACACCGAGTGGAGGCCCGACGCCCTGCGCAGGCTCGTCGCAAACCTCGCCGACCCCGAGGTCGGCTACGTCTGCGGCCAGCTTCGGCTCGAGAGCCCGGACGGCGCGAACCTCGAGGGCGTCTACTGGCGCTACGAGATGTGGGTGCGCGCGCAGGAGTCCGCCTGCAGCTCGATCACCGCCGGGAACGGTGCGATCTACGCGGTCGCACGTGAGGCCTACGTCGAGGACGACCCGAGGTTCGGGCACGACTTCGGCTTCCCGTACCTGATGGAGCAGGGCGGGCGCAGGGCCGTGTACGAGCCTGCTGCGATCGCGGTCGAGAAGCCAGCCGCCGAGCCCGAGGACGAGTACGGGCGCAAGGTCCGCACGATCGCCCGGGCGCTCGGTCACATCCTCTCCGGGAGGATGTTCAGGCGCACGAGGCCGCTCTACATGGCCGAGCTGATCTCGCACCGGGTGCTCCGGTACTCGACCGGCCTCCTCCACGTCGGCCTGCTCGCCTCGAGCGTCGCCCTTCTCGGGCGCGGGCCGTTCTACCGCGTCTTCCTCACCCTGCAGCTCGGAGGCCTGGCTCTGGCAGCGGCGGGAAGAGCACGCCTGCCCATTCCGGGTGCCCGGCTCGCGTACTACTACTTCGTCGTGACGAAGGCCACGGTCGCCGCGCTCGCGCGGTATCTGCGATCGGGAACGCCCCAGATGTGGGACAAGGCCAAGGGAACTCGATGAACCGCGTCGGTGACGTGCTTCTCGCCGGGGCCGGGCTCGTCCTGGCGAGTCCCTTTCTGGGCCTTGCGGCGCTTGCGACCAAGCTCGAAGACCGGGGCCCGGTTCTCTACAGGCAGACGCGGGTGGGCAAGGACGGCGAGGACTTCGAGGTGCTCAAGCTGCGCTCGATGGTCGTCGGGGCCGAGAGCCTCGGCGCGGGATACGCCGTCGACGAGGGCGACACGCGGATCACGCGCGTCGGCCGCATCATTCGGAGAACGTCGATCGACGAGCTCCCGCAGCTCTGGAACGTCCTCCGCGGCGACATGAGCATCGTCGGCCCGCGACCGACCCTTCGCTACCAGGTCGAGCAGTACGACGAGCATCAGCGGCATCGGCTCGACGTCAGGCCGGGGCTCACCGGGTGGGCGCAGGTTCATGGGCGCGCATCGCTCCCGTGGGCGGAGCGCATCGAGCTCGATGTCTGGTACGTCGACCACCGCTCGCCGCGTGTCGATCTCCAGATCCTGCTGCGGACGCCGCTCGCACTCTTCCGTGGGACCTACCGCGGCACGACGGGTGGCTGGCGGTGAGGGGACGCACGTGAGCCTCACCCAGTACTACACGGCGACCACGCTCGACGGCTTCATCGCGGACGCCGATCACTCGCTCGACTGGCTGTTCACGCGCGACCAGGATCGGCAGGGGCCGCTCAACTACGCGGAGTTCGTCGCCGGCGTCGGCGCCCTGGCGATGGGATCGTCGACGTACCGGTGGATCCTCGATCACGAGCTCGCCGACAAGGATCCCGCTGAGGAGAAGTGGCCGTACGACGTCCCCTGCTGGGTCTTCACGAGCCGCGAGTTGCAGGTCGTCCCCGGCGCGCGGGTCGAGTTCGTGCGAGGGAACGTCGCGCCCGTGCACGAGGAGATGGTCGCGGCCGCAGGCGGGCAGAACGTATGGATCGTCGGCGGTGGCGACCTCGCCGGCCAGTTCGCCGGCGCGGGGCTGCTCGACGAGGTCATCGTGTACATCGCGCCGGTGACGCTGGGCGCAGGCGCGCCGCTCCTGTCGCGTCGCGTCGAGCTGCGGCTCGAGGAGCTCGCCCGGAACGGTGACTTCGCGGTGGCGCGGTACTCGGTCGTGCGCGACCCGGGCTGAGGTCAGGTTCCGAGAACGCCCTTGGCGGCGAGCAGCGACCGATAGAGCCGATCGACGTCGTCCACCAAGCGCGAGACCGCGTAGCGCTCGAATACGTTTCGGCGTCCCGACTCGCCGAGTCGAGTCCTGAGCCTCGGATCCGCGGCGAGCTGTGCGAGCCGGTCCGCGGCGGCGTCGGTGTCGCCCGGCTCGACGAGGAAGCCGTCCACTCCGTCTCGCACGACGTCGGGAACGCCGCCGACGCGGTTCGCGACGACGGGCGTCCCGGAGGCGAGCGACTCGATAGCGCTCACCGGCGTGCCCTCGTTCACCGAGGGCAGGACGAACGCGTCGAAGAGGCGGTAGTACCCGGCAACGTCAGACTGGTAGCCGACGAAGTAGGTCGATCGCGCGATGCCCAGGTCGTGGGCGAGCTGCTCGAGCCGGCCGCGATCGGGGCCATCTCCGACCATGCACAGCACCGCGTCGACGCCGCGCTCGCGGGTCGCACGCGCGATCTCGAGGACTGCGCCGGTGTCTTTCACGCCGGTCATGCGCCCGACCCACCCGATCACGAACGCGCTGCGCGGAATCCCGTACAGCCGGCGGTAGTCCAGGCCTGCGGTCTCGTCCCCGAGCCGGTCCTCGAGTGGAATGCCGAGGCGGATCACCGCGAACTTGTCGCGTGGCGCGACGCCGTGCTCGACGAGCTCGTCGCGGACCTCCGGGCTCACGGCGACGAGCACATCGGAGCTGCGCGCGAGGGTTCGTTCCACCTGGCGGTAGAACGCGGTCCGCCCGGGCCCGAAGTACCCCTTGAGGATGTGGCCGTGGAAGGTGTGGACCACGATCGGTGGACGTGCGTCGCCCGCGAGGAGCGCCGCAGCGCGCGCGATCGCGCCTGCCTTCGCCGTGTGCGTGTGCAGGATGTGCGGCCGCTCGCGCCGGATGAGCGCCGTCATGTGGCGGACGGACCGCGCGTCGTGCAGCATCGAGACCTCGCGCTGGAGCTCGGGAACGCTCACGACGTCGATCCCGAGCCGCTCCGCGAGGAAATCCATCGAGTCCTCACCGCGGGCGAGGCTGCCCGCGACGAGCGTCGTGTGGTACCCGCGCGTCTCGAGCCCGGCGGCGAGGTTGGCGACGTGAATCGCCGGCCCGCCCATGTTCAGGCGGGCGATGACGCGCAGGACGCGGATCGGTCCCTCGGGCATGACCGCCACGTTAGTCGGTGTCTTAGTCGGTGTCAGACACCGACTCGCGTGGAGCGCAAGTGCATGCCAACTCGGTCGCCGGTGTCAGACACCGATTTGTGTCAAGGGCAACGTGTGCCAGGTCAGTGCCGATGTTTCCACGAGTACGCTCTTCGCTCGATGGTCGTCCTCTTCACCTGTGCGGGCCAGCGCGTCGACATCGTCAGGGCGTTCCGGGCTGCCGGAGCCGTCGCGCTCGGGGCAGATGCCGATCCCCTCGCGCCGGCGCTCTACCACGCCGATCTACAGGCGCTCGTCCCGCGCATCGCGGAACCGGGCTACGTCCCGGCGCTCGCAGCGCTCGTGCGCGAGCATGACGTTCGTCTGATCGTGCCGCTCAACGACCTTGACCACCCCGTCCTCTCGCGTGCGCGGGACGAGCTCGCCCCGGCGCTGCTCCTGCTTCCCGACGCAGACGTGTGTGCTCGCATGTCGGACAAGCTCGAGGCCCACGAGTTCTTCGTCGAGCACGGGATCCCCTCACCTCGGAGCTGGCTGCCCGACGACGTGCCGGCCGACGCGCGCTACCCGCTGCTGGTCAAAGCTCGGGAGGGCTTCGGCTCGCGCCACATCTATCGCGCTGACGATCCGGAGCAGCTCGACTTCTTCCTCCGCTACACGACCGTGCGCTCGTTCGTGCAGGAGCGCTGCGTGGGCGAGGAGTTCTCGATCGACGTGTTCAGTGACATGGACGGCCGCTGTCTGAACGCGATTCCGCGCACGATGCTGCTCTCGAAGGGCGGCGAGTCGATCAAGGGTGCATCGATCCAGGACGGGGAGCTGATCGCACACGGCGCTCGGGTCGCCGAGATCGTCGGGATCAAGGGGCCCGCCAACATCCAATGCTTCCGCGAGCCCGATGGCAGCCTCCCGGTAACGGACGTCAACACGCGCTTCGGCGGCGGATTTCCACTGCCGCTTGCCTCTGGCAGCCGCTATCCGGCGCTCGCGCTCGCGCTCGCGCGCGGGGAGCGACCCGAGCCGAGACTCGGCGAGTTCGAGGCGGGCATCCTCATGACGCGCTTCTTCTCGGAGGTCTGCCTGGAGCCCAACGGCGACGGCACGTTCCGGCCAGTCCTACCGCTGCCCCTCTAGCATTCCCGGGCTATGCGCTACGTCGTCACCGGCGCCGCCGGGTTCATCGGCTCGCAGCTCCTGCGCACGCTCCTCGAGTGGGGGCACGATGCGACGGGCTGGGACGCCTTCACCGACTACTACGAACCGGCTCTGAAGGAGGAGAACGCGCGCGGCCTCCCGGTCGAGAGGATCGACCTTGTCGAGGACGCACTCGACCTCGACGGCGTTGACGGGATCTTCCACCTCGCGGGGCAGCCGGGCGTCAGGAGCTTCGGGAGCGTGTTCCCGGTCTATGTCCGCCAGAACATCCTGGCGAGCCAGCGCTTGTTCGAGGCGGCGGCTCAGGCTCGCACGAGAACGGTGTTCGCCTCGTCCTCGTCGATCTACGGCGACGCCGCCTCGTATCCGACCTCTGAGGACACCGTTCCGCGGCCGCTCTCGCCATACGGCATCACGAAGCTCGGGTGCGAGCACCTGGCGCAGGCGTACCGTCAGGAGTTCGGCCTCGAGGTCGTCACGCTCCGCTACTTCACGATCTACGGCCCCCGTCAGCGGCCGGACATGGCGCTCGCGAAGATCGCTGCCTGCCTTGCCGAGAAGCGGCCATTCGAGCTCCTCGGCGACGGAACGCAGTCGCGCAGCTTCACGTTCGTCGACGACGCGGTCGAGGCGACGATCGGCGCGATGGAGCGAGCGAGCGCAGGCTCGACTCTCAACGTCGGCGGTGGCGAAGAGGTCTCGATGCTCGATGCGATCGAGGCACTCGGCAGGATCGCGGGCCGTCCCCTCGAGATCGTCCGGTCGCCGCGGCGCGAAGGCGATCAAACGCGAACGGCTGCAGAT
>JBOHBA010000157.1:0-7163 GCA_050698095.1 Gaiellaceae bacterium | reverse complement strand
GGGTGGGGTCCACGAGGCGCTCGAAGAGGCACGCAGCCGCTTCGTCGACAACCTCTAGACTGCTCCTCGCTCCTCAGCCGGGCCTCCGACGACGACCAGGGCGTCTACCGCGACGGCTCCCGCGCCGCTCACGATCAGCGGGTTGACGTCGATCGACTCGATCTCGGGGTAGGCGGTCGCGATCCTGCTGAGTGCGACGAGAGTGCGCGCGACGCCGTCGGCGGTCTCGCTCACGCCCGCTTCGGCAACGAGCTCCCGTGCCGTTTCGAGGTCGAGCGGCGGAACGGTGGCGGCGAGGCGGGCGAGCTCCTCGACCGCGTTCCCGCCCGCTCCCACGACCAGAACAGGCCCGTAGTCGGGGTCTCGCGACATGCCGCAGAGCACCTCTTCGCCGCGGGCGACCTGCTTGGCGACGAGAACCGGGCCGCTTAGGCGCCGTGCGGCCTCAGCAGCGGCTTCCGCCGACGGGACGTCGAGCACGACGCCCCCCTCTCGGCTCTTGTGCGCCGGGCCGTCCCGCTTGACCACGACAGGGGTGCCGAGTTCTTCGGCTGCCCGTGCGGCCTCAGCGGGCCCGTGTGCCCGGCGGCGGGAGGCGAACTCCACGCCGTACCGTTCGAGCACGAGTGCCGACTCATGCTCGGAAAGCGGACCGGGAACGAGGAGGTCGGAGAGATCGGGTGGTGCGCCGTCACCGATCGGAGCTCTCCACGGAGGCCTTTGCGCGACGTTCGCGAGCGCGCGCATCGAGTCGCGCGGACCTCGCAACAGCGGGACGTCGAGCTCGCGTGCGAGCTCCTGAAAGCGACGGGGCGGGTCCGCGCTGTGGACCGTCGTCATCGCGCAAAACAGATCGCGCTCGTCGGCGAGGCGGGCAAGCGTGCGAAGGGTCAGCTCGCACCAGCCGTCGTTGGACGGATCGCGAAACTGCGAGAGATCGGCCTGCCCGAGGAGGATGTCGAAAGCGCCGCCCTCCGCCATCAGCTCGAGCGAACGCGGGTAGACCTCGCTCTCGTCCGCGATGCCCCAGGCGTCGAGCGGGTTTCCGGGCGCGAGGAAGTTGGGGAACGCGTCCCTCAGACGTCCCGCGAGCTCGGTCGGAAGCGGCTCGAAGGGGATCCCGGCCGCCTCCGCGTGATCGGCCAGCAGCGCGCACTCGCCCCCCGACTCCGAGACGGCCGCAACGCGCGATCCTCCCGGCCACCGTCTCCGGCCCAGGATCTCGAGCGTCTCCACCAGCTCATGGAAGTCCTCGACCTCGATGGCGCCGTACCTGCGCAGCACGGCCGAGAACGCGCGCCCCGACCCGACGAGCGCCCCCGTGTGTGTAAGGGCCGCGCGCGCGGCGGCCTCCGAACGGCCGACCTTGAGGCAGGCGACCGGCTTTCCGGCTTCTGCGCACGCCGCGAGCGCGCGGACGAATGCTTCCGGTCGGCGAACGGTCTCGAGGAACAACCCGACCGCCCGCGTCTCGCCGTCCTCCGCGAAGAACGAGACGAAGTCCGCTGCGTCGTTTACCGCCTCGGCGCCCGACGAGATCACGCAGCGTAGGCCGATCCGTCCTCCGAGCGAGAGGAATGCGTCCGCGATCGATCCCGACTGGCAGAGAACGGCGACGTGCCCTCGGGCCGTCGTCTCCGGTGGATGTCCGATCCACGCCGCAGGCCCGCCGGGGACGACGACGCCCATGCAGTTCGGCCCGAGGAGCGACGCGCCGAGCTCCCGTGCCCGCGCTGCGAGGCGCTCGGTCGTGGGCTTCGCAGCGACACCTGCCTCGGCGCCGACGCCTGGCACGATGAAGGCGCGGACACCCGCCTCCGCTGCCTCCTCGAACGCGGCTTCCACCCGCTCGTGGCTCACCAGGAGCAGCGCCGCCTCGGGTACCTCCGGCAGTGCCGCCACGCTCGGGTAGCAACGGAGCCCGGCGACCTCCTCGTGGTTCGGATTGACTCCCCAGGCCTTCATGTTGCGGCCTACCACTGTCTCGACCGCAGCGGAATTTCGTGGCGAGGCGCCCACGACTGCGAGCGAGCTGGGCAGGACGAGTGCGCGGACGGTGCTCACCGGCGGCATTCTCGCGATTACCATCGCGCGTCATGGCTCATGAGAAGCGCGTCGAGATCCGGTGGCGCGACGTCGATGCCTACATGCACGTCAACAACGCGGTCTACGCCACGTATCTCGAGGAGTGCCGCGACGAGTGGGTCGATCGCGTGCTCGAGGACGTGAGCGACACGTGGGACTTCGTGCTTGCGCGCGTTGCCATCGACTTCAGGCGCGAGCTGCGCCTCGAGGACGAGGAGGTCGTCGTCTCGTGCGGCCTCGTGCGCATCGGCAACTCGAGCGTCACGCTGCACGAGCAGATTCGCACGCGCGGAGGGGAGCTCGCGGCCGAGTCCGAGGCCGTTCTCGTCGCGCGCGACCGCGAAGCGGGGCGCTCGCGCCTTCTGAGCGATGCCGAGCGCGTGGCCTTCGAGCGCGTTCTCGAGCCCTCGTAACACGCAGATAAGCTCACCCGGCGATGATCGTCCCCGAGCTTCCGGCCGACATTCAAGCGCTGAAGGAAGCCGTCGGCCGGTTCGTCGAGTCGGAGGTCTACCCGCTCGAGGCGCGCATCGCCGAACGCGGCGCGATCGACCCCGTCGAGCTCGAGGCACTCCGCACGAAGGCGCGCGATGCGGGGTTCGCGATGCTGAACATGCCCGAGGCGATCGGCGGCAAGGACCTCTCGATGCTCGGCCAGGTCGCGCTCGAGGAGGAGTCGGGGAAAGCGACCAACGGTCTCGGCTTCGCCGTCTTCGACCGTGGACCGCGTGAGCTCCTCGACATCGCGACACCCGAGCAGGTCGAGCGCTACGTCCTCCCGATCATGCGCGGCGAGTACCGGGAGGCCTGGGCGCTGACCGAGCCGGGCGCGGGCTCCGATCTTGCGGGACTCCAGGCCACCGCCGTCCGGGACGGCGACGAGTGGGTGCTGAACGGAGAGAAGTGGTTCGTGACGAGCGAGGGCGCGCCGGGCGTCTACATCGTGCTCGCCGTCGCCGAGGGCGAGCAGGCGCTCTTCCTGGTCGATCCCGATGCGCCCGGCCTCGAGATCCGGCGCACGCCGAGGTTTCTCCACGACCCGTACATCGACCACCACCCCGAGATCGTCTTTACCGATTGCCGAGTCCCGAACGCGAACAGGGTTCCCGCGAGCGGGGACGCGGGCGCCAAGGAGTGGATCCTCGTCGAGCGGCTGTTCATCGCCGCACGCTGCTGCGGAGCCGCGCTACGCCTCGTCGATCTCACCTCGGCGTGGGCGCAGGAACGCGAGGCGTTCGGCGCGTCCATCTCCGAGTACCAGGGTGTCTCCTTCCCGCTGGCGGACTCGCTCACCGAGCTGCATGCGGCGCGCCTCCTCACGTATCACGCGGCGCACGCCTTCGACATGCTCGAGGACCGGAGCGTCGTGCACGGCAAGGTCGCGATGGCGAAGCTGTACGCCTCCGAGATGGCCGGACGGGTCGCCGACCGGGCCGTCCAGGCGTTCGGCGGGCGTGGGTACATGCTCGAGAACCCGGCTGCGCGGTTCTATCGCGAGCTGCGGGTCGACCGGATCTGGGAGGGGACGAGCGAGATCCAGCGCTGGGTCATCTCACGCGGGATCTTCAAGCGCGGCGCGGCTCCGTATCTCGGCTGGGAGTAGCAGCTCACCCCTCGACGAGCTCGTGCAGCGCGGTGAACCAGCGCAGCCGCTCGTCCCACGGCACGGCGGCGTTTGCGGGTGACGTGGACGGGAGCACGAACAGCGCCGTCCGCCGGAGTCTCCGCTCCTGGAGCCCATGCTCGGGGCGCTCGCGGAAGACGCCCTGGTAAGCGGCCTTGCCCACAAACGCGATGACGTGCGGTTCGTACGTCTTGGCGATCGACTCGAGACGCTCTCGGGAGCCCTCGAAGTCGGCCGCCCGCAGGTCGCCCGAGCCGCGGGTGGTCCTGCGAGCGGCGTTCGTCAGCCCGATGCCGTACTCGAGCAGCTCCACCGACTCGCTCGGGTCAAGCAGCCGAGGCGTGAATCCCGCGGCGTGGAGCAGTCTCCAGAAGTCGTTCCGTGGATTCGCGAACGGCGTTCCCGCCGCCGCGCTCACCCGCCCGGGATTGATCCCGCAGAAGACGACGCGGACGCCGGCCTCGGCGAGCCGCAAAGCGATTCCTGGCCCGATCCCGCCCGATGCGCCGATCACGATCGCGACCCTGCCCGACAGGTCCAGGAGACTGGCGACGCCAGGGCATCGGTCATCGCTGCAGCGGGTTCGGACCGGTCGCGGTGACGATCCGCTGAGGAACCCAATCCTCCACATGGTGGAAGCCATCGAAACGCGCACCCTCGAGCTCGACGACCTCACGCAGGGAGCGTCGGTGGAACTTCACGGGGGTGAAGTCCTCGAACAGGACGTAGTACGGCTCGTTGTGGGAGCTCTGGAACTGCTGGCCGGTCAGAGCCTGACGGTGCACGCGCGAGAACTCGTCCACGCCGTCCCCGACCACGACGCCGAGGTGCTCCAGGCCCATCCGGTAGACGCGCTGATGGACGGGCGGGATGAGCTCGATGAGCGGGACGATGGCCCCGTCGAGGACGTCGAGCGGCTGCGCCAGCAGGATCATCGAGATGGGGCGGCCGTTCCAGACGTTCTCCGCGCTTGCGATCGCGTGACGTTCGAGGAGGGTTCGCACGTGCACGTACTGGTCCCACTCGGGGACCCGGTACGCGAGGTGGCTGAGTCGGTATGGAGAGATGTCGATGCCGCGTATGGCCAGCCGGTCGCGCTGCTGCGCGGCGAATGCCCGGTAGTCCCCGACGATGTCCTCGACCGGATCTGCCATCAGCCGTCCTCTTGTGGCGTTGCAGGCGTCGTACGCCCGTACGCCGTGTTCGTGAGGCGACACGATAGCCGGGCGGGTCGCCGCCGATCGGCGCGCGTCGTGGGCCGTGCCGCGTCCGGGCGCGCGGCGCCGGCACGGAGATTCCGCGCTCGATGTTTCGTGACCGTCGCCTTGCGATCCGTCGTTCTTGCGACCCTGGCTCGGTTGGAAACGTAGGAATACTCCTCAAAGACGACGCGGACGCCGGGCTCGAGCACGTCCGGGACGCTCAGGCCGCTTCGGCGTCGCGCGCGTCGAGCCGGAGCTCGAGCAGCATCCGAAGGCGCTCTCCCACGTCCGACGGCTCGTCTCGCGAGTCGCGCTCCCGGTGGACGACCTTCACGGTGTCCTCGGAGTAGCGCCAGCCGTAGCAGCGCTCGTAGCACTCCGCTTCGCTGAGCGTCCGGAGGCGCTCCATCTGGCTCGCAGCGTAGGCAAGGGGCCGGATGACGCCCGGTAGGCTGCGCCTGTGGCAGTCAAGCCGCGAGTTCTCGAGTTCGACGTCACGGTCGACCGCGACCGGGTGGCCCGGAGCGCGCTCGGCGGCAGCGCGCAGCCAAGAGAGGCCGAGTGGTGGGCGGAGCACGTCGTGCTGGCCGGCCTCGTTCGCTGCACGCTCGCGAGCATGGACTACGAGGCACGTCGCGCCGGGCTCAACATCGTCGCCTCGGGGACGGCGCACGGAACGGTCACCAAGCGGGAGAGCGACGGCCTGTACGCGTTCGTGGGCATCGAGACCACGCTCGAGGTCGATCTCGCACCGGCGCCCGCGCCCGAGGCACTCCGGGAGATCGTCGCGAGAGCCGAGCGCGGCTGCTTCGTCAGCAACTCTCTCGAGAGCCACCCCCGGCACAACTGGATCGTCAACGGCGAGGAGATCGCGTGAGTACCGCAGTTCTCGACATCACGTCCGTCCGCGCGCGCTTCTCGGCGCTGCAGCGGCGGCTCGCGTTCTTCGACGGGCCCGGGGGGACGCAGTGCCCGGACGAGGTCATCGACGCGCTCTCCGGCTACCTCCGCGAGTCGAACGCGAACGTCGGGGCGCCCTACGAGACGTCACGGCGCACGGACGAGCTCGTCGAGCTCGCCCACGAACGCGGAGCCGGCTTCCTCGGATGCTCGAGCGAGGAGGTCGCCTTCGGGCAGAGCATGACGGCGCTCAACTTCCTCCTCACGCGGGCGTTCGCGCGAACCTTGCGTGCCGGTGACGAGGTCGTCGTGACCGCCCTCGATCACGACGCGAACGTCGCTCCCTGGCTCGAGCTTGCCCACGATCTCGGGATCGTCGTCCGGACGGCCGCACTGACGGACGAGCTCGAGGTGGACTACGAGGATCTCGCCGCCCAGTTGTCCGATCGCACGCGCGCGGTCGCGTTCCCGGTCGCGGCCAACTCGGTGGGAACCGCCCCCGACGTGCGCCGGATCGTCGCGCTCGCGCACGAGGCAGGCGCGCTCGCGTGGGCGGACGCCGTCCACTACGCGCCGCACGGCCCGATCGACGTAGCGGCGTGGGACGTCGACGTGCTCATCTGCTCGCCGTACAAGTTCTTCGGGCCGCACATGGGGCTCGCCTTCGGGAAGCGCGAGCTGCTCGAGTCGTGGCGCGCGTACAAGGTCAGGCCCGCACCCGACGAGCCCGTCGGCCGCCGGTTCGAGCTCGGGACGCTGCAGCACGAGTTGCTCGCCGGGTTCGTCGCGGCGGTGAACTACGTCGACTCGCTTGGCTGGGATGCGATCCAGGCGCACGAGCGCGCGCTCGGAGAGCGGTTCCTCGCCGGCCTTTCGGACAGCGTCGAGCTCTATGGGCTTCCGAGCATGACGGGGCGCGTCCCGACGTTCTGCTTCAACGTGCCGGGCCGGAGCCCCGAAGAGGTCGCGACGTACCTCGCGGAGCGTGACGTCGCCGTCTGGCACGGGAACTACTACGCGATCGAGACGATGCGCTACCTGGGCCTGGACGACGGCGCGGTCCGAGCGGGGATCGTCCACTACAACACCGAGGACGAGGTTGACCGGCTGCTCGCCGGCCTGCAAGAGCTCGGGTAACGGTGGCGAGCAAGGACTACTCGGGGACACCTCTCTCGCAGAAGCTCGGCGCGAAGCCCGGCGCGGGTGTGGTCGTGTTCTTCACCACGAGACGCGAGGATCTCGAGCGCCGCTTCGACTCCCTCAAGGCGGCACTCGACCCGGTGGACGGGCTCTGGATCGCGTGGCCGAAGAAAGCGGCGAAGATCGAGGGCGACCTGACATTCGAGGTCGTC
>JBOHBA010000156.1:0-3070 GCA_050698095.1 Gaiellaceae bacterium | reverse complement strand
CTCCGACTGCTTCGCCCTCGATTGAGCATTCGGTGACTTCGTCCACGACCGGCGCCCACTCAGGGAGCAGCCGCGAGTCGGCGAGGACCTCCCAGACCGCTTCCGCGGGCGCATGGATGACGGTGCTTCGCTCGATCTGTTTCTTGCCCTCCATCGGGGATCACTCGGTTGCCGGGAACGGAACCCAGAGGGCGACGAGGGCACCTGCGGGGTCGGCGATGAGCACTGCCGTGCCGGCCGGGCCATCGGTGGCCTCGGCGACGACTGTTCCCCCGAGTGACGTGGCGCACGCGGTCGCTTGCTCGAGGTCGTCGACCTTGACGTACGGAACCCAGTGGCCGGCGCTGGCATCGGTCGCTTCCACTACCGCCGCCCACGGTTGCTGCCCGTCCATCATCAGGCCGTTGTAGGGACTAGGGCTGGAGTCGGGCGCGATCGGCCAACCGAAGAGCCTGGCGTAGAACTCGCGGGCACGGTCGGCAGCTGCGGGCGATGCTGCGAGGTCGTACCAGACGAAGGGTGCACTCATGATCGGGGTCCTTTCGAAGTCGGTGACGGGGAGGGCTCTCGTTCCGTCCGCACCGCACCGTACCGCTCATTGGTGCCATAACTTGTCACCGATCGGCGCTAGCGTTCCGGGTGTGAGCTCGCTCGAACGACGTGATTCCCTTCTGCGCTTGCTTCGTCGTCGAGGTGACTGGACGATCGCTGATCTCGCGCACGAGCTCGACGTGTCTCGGCGGACGATCCTGCGCGATGTCAACCATCTTCGTGAGCGCGGCTTCGACATCAGCGGCATGTCGGGGCCAGGGGGTGGGGTGCACCTCGAGGCAACGTCAGTGATGATCACCTCACATCTCGACACCGATGAGGTCGTCGCTTTGATCTTGTCGGTCGCAATTGCACGTGCCACGACGTGGATTCCGTTCGCCGACGGTGCCGAGCGAGCTCTCGGCAAGATCGAAGCTGCGCTCCCGAAGCGGCGGGTGGGCGAGCTTCAACGCTTCATGCAGCGCGTGCTCATCGGAGACGCGGCGCTCGGCCTGAACAGCGCTGTGCCCGGCATCGACTCAACGCTGGTCGCTACTTTCGAAAGGGCCTTCACGAGCAGCCAGCTATTGACCTTCAGCTACATCGACCGAGAGGGTCGACGCACTCGCCGGCGCGTCGAGCCTCACGGCCTTCTCATCCGTGTACCCCTCTGGTACGTGATTGCCTGGGACCCACGACGGGACGCACCACGCCTCTTTCGAGCTGACCGGATGCGACGGCCATCCATCGCCGAACAGACCTTCCTTCCACGACCACACGAGCTCGTCACCCGCATCTGCCCCGACGCGCGCGCAGCGATTGCGGGACCGTCGCAGCGAGTGTCCGGTGGAGTTTCAGAGCCGCAAGCGTTTCCCGCCGGAGCAAGTGAGGGGACGATGTGCTCAGACGCGGCGAGCGCGTGGCCGTCGCCTACTCCTGGCGGGCGCCTGACGGCTCGCGCGCAAGCTGGGCGCAGGTCCTCACGCTGAGCGACGGGAAGATCGTAAGCATGCAGGACTATGCATGTCCGGCGCGCGCGCTCCGCGCGGTTGGTGCTTAGCCCGGCCGAAGCAGCGGAGGCTCGACGAACTGCATCGGCGCTAGTCGTCGAGCCTCTTGACGGCTTCTTCCGCGTCGCGAAGGGTCAGCAGTCCTACGAATCGGCCGTCCGATATCGTCACCGGCAGATTCGTCAAGCTCTGGCGCCGCATCCGTTCGACCATCGCTTCGAGCCGGGCGCTCGGCCTGATCGTGCTCGGCCCAGTGGTCATCGCCTCCTCGGCGGTAACGTCCGATCTGCCGCGGATCGCTCGCCGTCCGATCCGGCCGAGGACGACGCCCCGCTCGTCAAGGACGAAGCAGGTGTCCCAGCCGCTCTCGTCGAGTCGCTCGCACACGGCTTGGAGGCGGTCACTAAGACGGCAGTTAGGGATATCGGTCCGAACATGGGCCCCCGCACGCGCCTCGCTTCCATCCGTTCCCTCGAGCGGTAGCCCGGCGCTGCCCCAGTCCGCCTTGCCGGCGACGTAGTCGTAGACCTGCTCGAAACCGAGTGTCTCGAGCCGCGACGCGGCTCGTGGGCTCATGTCTCACTGGCTGTCGTAGCAGTAGACGATGACCGGGCGCCCGCGCTCCAGAGCTCGGACGGACTCGCGGTCGAGCTCCATGAGCGGGATGTTGATCGCCTTCGGAAGGTGTTCGTCCGCGTACTCCGCCTGCGGTAGCACCTCGACGAGCTGCGCGCCTGCGTCGAGCAGCTGCTGTACGCGCTCGCGGTCGATCTCGGTGGGCATCAGACCTCCTGGAAGACGTCGCCGAAGACCGCGCGTCCGGAGGCGACCGCGTCGTCGATCGTGATCACCTGCCCGCTTACGTGCGGATGCTCGCTCAGCCAGCGCTGGGCGCTGTCATCGGAGACGAAGAAGTTGAGGACGGGGCAGCAGCCGCAGCACGAGTCGCCTTGCCGGTCGAGCGCGCCGGCGACGACGACCGCCGTCTCCGGTTCCCAGGTCGCCGTGCCGTCCGGCGCGACCTTCGCCTGAAAGGCCGCGCCCGTCAGGGGGTCCCGGGAGCGGGTCTCGATCGTCTGCTCGAGCATCGGCGCGATCCCGAGCGCGTCGATCGCGCACATCGCGTACGCCTCGTGCCCGCCCGGGAAGCGGACGCGGTGCGCGGTCCGGACGCCCGAGAAGGGATACGCGACGGCGATCTCGCCGTCGGGGCCGCGATGGACGAGATCCTCGCGCGCGAGCGTCGCGAGCGCGTCCTCGAGCTCGGCCCCCAGCCGCGCCGCTTCTTCTCGCGTCTCGGTCCCGCTCGGGCGGCCGTGCGTCGCGAACCGGCGGAGGATCCAGACGTAGAGCTCGCGCTCGGAGTCGCTGAGGCGGGCACGACACGCCGGACCCAGCTTCGAGGCCGGGATACCCGCGGCCGCCAACGTCGTAGCGACGCCTACCGTCAGCTGTCTTCGAGTGCGGCTCGGGCTCGTGGCGCCGTCGCTCACCTGGCCGCCTCGCTCAACGCGTCGCGGATCCAGGCC
>JBOHBA010000155.1:0-3149 GCA_050698095.1 Gaiellaceae bacterium | reverse complement strand
GTGTGGACCTCGCCCATGGAGCACCACCTCGTCTTCGTGCGCGAAGGAGACGAGGAGCGTTACGAGGACCTCCATCGCCGAATCGACGAGCTCTCCGGCAACTTGCCGGACCGGTCGGGGAATGCGGCTCTAGCCCACCGGCTCAATCAGGCGTCGCGCTGGTTTCCACCGCCTGTGTTGTGGCTTGCGCTCGGCCTCGTAGGCCTCGTCGCGCGCCGGCCCGCGAGTGCGCTCGCGCTATCGACCCCCGCTCTGGCGGCGCTCATCGTAATCGTGCTGAACGCGCTCGCGATCGCGGCGGTGCCGCACTACGCAGTCCCGATGGCGCCTGCGTTCGTGCTACTCGCGGCGGCCGGCCTAGTGGGGCGGCGGGCTCGCGAGGCGTAGTCGGCGGACCGCCAGCGCAACCGTGCCTGCGGTTGTCGCGACGACCACGAGGAGAAGTCCGAGGAGCCTCGGATCGCTCGTCGTAGAGTCAGCCGTGGCCTGAAGCGCCGAGCCGAGAGAGTCTGCAGACGGAGGGGCTTCGGACTCACCCTCCAGCTGTCTCGAGCCTTGGGGCGCACCGTACGTCGACGAGGTGGCGACCCGCTCCAAAGCGGCTGCGGTGGACGGTGAGGTCTGCTTCAGAGCGCGTCTCGAGGCGGGCGAGAGGCCGGACAGAGTCTCATCCTTGGTGCCTGGAACGGACGGCGCGCTCCCGGTGATGACCGCTTCGACGTACTGGGCTACAGCCGATGGCGGTTCGGTCGTGACCGGCTCCTGCGCCTTCACTTGAGGGGCCGCCAGCCACAGCGCACCCGCGACGACGGTGAGAGTAGTCACGGTCAGCCGAGGGAATGTGAGTCGAAGCGGCATCGCCATACGACCGGCAGAGTAGCCTTCCGCCGTGCCCGCTGCGAACGAGACTCGTGGCTGGAGCGCATCGGGCCACCTCTTGACAGCCGCTGTTGCCGCCGCGGTCATCTGGGTTGCGTACGACGGTGGCGGCCACGCGCTACCGAGTCGCGCAACGCTCGCCATCGCCGTTCTCTGGGGAATCGTCGTCGGCCTTGGGTTCGGTGTGCTCTCTCTGGCCGGCTTGCCACGCGGTACGGCGATCGTCGGCGGACTGATCGCGGCGCTGGCGCTCTGGACACTCGTATCGGTCTTTCGGTCGCCGAGCGCGGAAGGCGCTTTCAACGAGTTCAACCGTGTGTCCCTCTATTTCGGCGTCTACGTCCTCGTCGTACTCGCAAGCACGCGTCGCACGATCGGGCGGTGGGCCGACGCTCTCGCGGTCGCGATCGTGGCCGTCGCTGTGCTGGCGCTCGTGAGTCGCCTGTTCCCCGGCTCGTTCTCCGATCGGGGCCTTGCAGCGTTCCTACCCTCGGCGGCCACTCGACTCAGCTTTCCGCTCGGGTATTGGAACGGCCTCGGCGTCTTCGTGGGTCTCGGCGTTCCGCTCCTGCTGCGCATCGCGCTCGTCGGGCGGGGGACGTGGGTTCGCGGTCTTGCGGTGGCGCCGCTCCCCGCGATGGCGTCGGTTCTCTATCTGACGTCGTCGCGTGGGGGATTCGCGACGGCAATCCTGGGAATCGTCGTGTTCGTCGCGCTGACCGAGCGTCGCTGGAGCGCGGCCGGCGCGGCTGCAGTAGCGTCCGCCGCGTCGGCCCTGGCGATCGTCGCGCTGCTCGACCGCCAGGAGCTCGTGAACGGCCCGCTCGGCACCGAGCTCGTTCGAGGGCAGGGGAGGAGCGCTGCCCTGCTCGTCGGGCTCGCTTGCGCGATGTCCGGGATCGCATACGCCGCAGGTCTCCGCCTGCTTGGTCCCCGGATCCAACTCGGGCGCACGATCGGCCGGATCGCCGTCGCTGCCGCGGTGGTTGCGCTGGCTGCCGGGATCGTCGCAAGCGATCCGGCTCAGCGCTTGGAGACCTTCAAGCAGACACCGCAGCAAGCCGGGCTCGACGGCGGGAGCGATTTCGTTCGCACGCACCTGCTCAGCGGGAGCGGGAGCGGCCGCTGGCAGTTCTGGTCTGCTGCCGTCGACCAGTGGCGTGAACACCCGCTTCTCGGAGAGGGCGCGGGCTCGTACGAGGCCTGGTGGGCTGAGCACGCCTCCTTCTCGTACTTCGTCCGGGATGCGCACTCGCTCTACTTCGAGATGCTGGGCGAGCTCGGGATCATCGGGTTCGTGCTCGTCGTGGCTCTCGTTCTCGCCGGGATCGGCGTCGGCGCACGGCGAGCCCTGAGCGCTTCCGGTGAGATGCGGGTGACCATTGCTGCGCTCGCCTCCGTGTTCTGCGCCTTTGCGTTCGCCGCAGGGGTCGACTGGGTCTGGGAGCTGGCTGCCGTCAGCGTCGTCGCGCTCGCCGCCCTGGCGCTGATCACCGGACCGTCCACAGTCGCACTCGAGCCCGTACGCGTCGCGCGACCCGGTGAATCACCCGATTGGAACCTGGGGCGCCGTGTTCTCTTCGGCGTCACCGTCGGCGTGACCGCGTGGATCCTGCTCTGCGCGCAAGCGATTCCCCTGCTCGCGGACCGCGAGGTCGCCCGAAGTCAGGACGCTGTCGCTCGAGGCGATCTCGCTGAAGCCGCAGACTCAGCCGAGACCGCGCGGAGGATTCAGCCGTGGGCGGCAACCCCGAACCTGCAGCTCGCGCTCGTCAGCGAGGAAGCCGGGGATCTCGGTCGCGCCCGAACATGGATCGACCGCGCGATCGAAAGCAACGGTCGCGACTGGCGGCTGTGGCTCGTCTCGGCTCGCATCGAGACGAAGCTCGGCCAGGTGGCGGCCGCGGAGCGCAGCCTGGGCCGTGCCGCCGAGCTCAATCCCCGGTCGCCTCTGTTTCGAGGGCTGCTGGACCCGTAGACAGGGGTTCTTGACTCTTTCTTGAAGTCCGTCTCTTACGGTGTCCAGGTGCAACGGCCCATTGGGCCACGTCCCGAGTTGTCAGTGCCATTCGCTAGTGTTGACCCACTCATGAGCGAGCTTGCGTCTCAGGCCGTCGAGACGGAGGCGTCCGCGGCCGATGTCTACGCCGCTGCGCGGGCTGAAGCAGTGTGGCCGGGGCGAGCTTCGCGCGGTTGGCGCCATGCGCTTCTCCGGCGTCTGCTCGCATGTGCCGACCTCACCGCAGCCCTGCTCGCGAGCCTCTCGCTTG
>JBOHBA010000154.1:0-2633 GCA_050698095.1 Gaiellaceae bacterium | reverse complement strand
CGGCCACACAGCCGGGCGCCGATTACGTCTCAGACGCTCGACCATCCGGCCCGCGCCAATTCCCGGTCGAGCATCTACGCTTCGCTGAGTGGGGTGGGGGAAGAACCGAGTGCAGGGACACCGACTTCGCTCGCTCGCTGCGGTCGTACTCGGCGGGCTCGTGCTCGCGATTCCGGCCGCCGCCAAGTCCGTCCTCGGCACGAACGGACCCGACGTGCTTCGCGGCTCCGACCGCAGCGACAAGCTCTACGGCAAGGGCGGCAACGACCGCCTGTTCGGTCTCGATGGGAACGATCTGCTGGTGGGCGGCCCAGGGCGAGATCTCCTCGAAGGCGCCGCGGGCAACGATCGGCTGCTGGCCCGGGACGACGAGCGTGACCTCGTCCGCTGCGGCTCGGGTCAGGACCGGGCGGTCGTGGACAAGAAGGACCAGGTCGCGGCCAACTGCGAGTCGGTCGAACGGCCTGCTCCACCCGCTCAGACCTTCGTCGTCGCGGTGGCGGGCGATATCGCGGGCGACGGCTCGGGGGATGACGAGACGGCCTCGCTGCTGGACAGGATCGCTCCGAGCGTCGTCCTGACCACGGGCGACAACGCCTATCCGGACGGCGCGCTCTCCCAGTTCCAGTCGTACTACGCGCCGACCTGGGGCCGTCATCGGGTGCGTACGCGCCCGAGCCCGGGAAACCACGACTACCACACCGAGGGCGCGTCGGGGTACTTCACGTATTTCGGTGCGCGAGCACCGGCGCCGTACTACTCGTTCGACCTGGGGAGCTGGCACCTGATCTCGCTCAACTCGGAGATCTCGATGTCCGCGGGCTCGGAGCAACACAGCTGGCTGGAGAGGGACCTCGCCGCGTCGAATGCACCGTGCACGCTCGCGTTCTGGCACAAGCCGCGCTTTACGTCCGGCAAGTACGACGACTTCACGTCCACGACGCCGATGTGGCGACTCTTGTACGCGGTCGGCGCGGAGGTCGTCCTGAACGGGCACGATCACAACTACCAGCGCTACGGCCTGCTGACTCCGGACGGGACGCCCGCCCCCGAGGGCGGGATCCGGGAGTTCGTCGTCGGGACCGGCGGCCGAGGCCTCTACGAGCTGTCGGGGGACAAACGGCGCGAGGCCGCCCAGGCCCGCGTCCTCGGCGTCCTCCAGTTGACGCTTCGACCGGCGAGGTACGACTGGAGCTTCGTCCCCGTGTCGGGCGGCTACTCGGATACCGGCTCCGGCACCTGCCGCTGACGCCTACCCGCGTCGCCTGAGCCGTACTCCGAGCGCGAGCAGCCCGAGCGCGGCGGGGATTCCGAGCACGAGCGGAACGATGCCGCCCGCGTTCAGGGTCTTTCGCTCGGCGACGTCCAGATGGATCGTCGGGCCAGTCGCCGGCGGAACGGGCGCTCCGTCCGCGGGCAACACGGCCACGTAGACACCGAAGTCGCCGTCGTTCACGGCCTGCATGCGCCAGGTGATCGTCAGCGACTCGCCTGCTGGGATGGGATCGAGGTAGCGCGTGCGGTTCGTCGACCAGTCCTCGGGATCGACGTAAGTGCCGTCCCTCAGGCTGAGCACGTTGAGGTGGGCGATGAGCCCGCTCGCGTCCGAGGTGCCGTCGTTCGCGATCGTGGACGTGAAGCTGAACTTGCCACCGAGCTGGGTCGCGATCTGCCCCGGCGTGACCGTCACGGAGACGCTCTCAACCCCAGCCGCCGCTGCGGGCGCGGGCAGGGCGCCGATCGCGGCTGCCAACGCGATCGCTCCCAGGATCCGGCGAGGCGTCACCCGGAGACACCTCCCCGAAGCCGGATGTAGCGGCCGCCGACCAGCACCGCCGCCATGGCGAACACGACCGAGCCGATGACGGGAGAAAGGAGCCAGGAGATGTCCTCGGTCCAGCTGTGCCCGCTGACGACGATCTTGCTCACGTACCGCTCGCCCGCCGTGAGCGGGTTCACGCGCAGCAGGAGATCCCCCGCCCACGCCTGCTGCGCGCCCGCAGGGAGCTGCGTGGGGGCGAGAAAGGCGAGGAGGACGAAGAGGCTCAGCGAGATGCTCACCCGATTGGACGCCGCGAAGCAGCTGACGAGAATGCCGAGGGAAGAGAGGAAGACGGCGAGGAGAGTCCCGACCGCGAGGCCTGCGACGAGCGCCTCGTCGACGATGCCGACGCCGTGGCCGAGGAACCACACGTACGGCACCGTGACGGCGAATGCGGCCAGCCAGAGCGAGATCGCCGCGAGCTGCTTTCCGCCCGTGAGCGCGCGCCGGGAGACCGGAGAGAGGAGCAGGGTCTCGAGCGTCCCGCGCTCTCGCTCGCCGCTGACCGCGTCCGCTGCGACGAGCAGCGTGAGCATCCCGCCGATCGCGATCGCAACCTGCAGGGTGAGGCTCGTCGACTCCCGCTGCTCGAGGAAGTTGAGATCGGTGTTCGTCGCGACGAGGTAGGCGATGATGCCGACGAGCAGGCTGAACGCGAAGATCAGGACGAAGCCGCGACCGCCGAGCCAGAGGTCGCGCAGCTCCTGGCGGAGAACGACGAGCCAGCCCGGGGAAGCCCTGTCCGCCGGCGCCGAGCCCACCCCGCTCGCTGTCGGGGTCGCCGTCATGTCGCCTCCGTCATCGCGAGGAA
>JBOHBA010000153.1:0-4997 GCA_050698095.1 Gaiellaceae bacterium | reverse complement strand
AGCCCGACTCGACTGGCCATGCTCGTACGATACGTTGCGTGCGCCTCGTCGCCATCGGCGTTGCGGCGGGGGTCTTCTCCGCCTTCTTCGGCGTCGGCGGCGGCATCCTCGCCGTTCCGCTGCTCATCTTGTACGCCGGCCTTCCCGAGCGCGTGGCTACCGCGACCTCGCTGCTGGCCATCGCCATCACCGCTTCTGCGGGAGTCGCCGCGTTCTCCCTGAGAGGACACGTCGACGTCGAGTACGCGGCCCTGGTTGGGCTGCCGGCCGCAGCGGGAGCGCTCGCCGGGACCGCGTTGCAGCAGCGCACCCGCACGAGCACATTGACCTACGGATTCGCGGCGCTCTTGTCGGGAGTCGGCGTGTGGTTGCTCGTGTCGTGAGCACCACGACGATCGCGATCGGCATCTCACTCGGGCTCGCAGCCGGAGTTCTGGCTGGCCTCTTCGGGGTCGGCGGGGGAATCCTGTTCGTGCCCGTGCTCGTCGCCCTCGGGCTGGGGCAGCTCGAGGCGCAGGGGACCTCGCTGCTGGCGATTCTTCCGACCGTCGCTGCGGGCGCGTGGAACCAGCACCGGTACGGAAACCTTCGCGTGCGGACCGCGGCCGTCGTCGGTCTGGCGTCGATCGCCGGAGTGGAGCTCGGCGCCAGGATTGTCGTCGAGCTTCCCGAGAACGTCTTGCGCCGTCTGTTCGCAGTGCTTCTCTTCGCGGTCGCGGCCCAGCTTCTGTGGCGGGCGCGCCGCTCGACCGCGCGGTACTCTGATTCGCCGTGATCCGGCTGGCCGCGGCCATCGGCGTTGGCCTAGTCGCCTCTGTCACCCTGGCGGCGGCGGCCCCTCCGCCCAAAGGCGCCGTCACAGAGTCGACGGCAGTCCTCGTGCGGCTCACCGTTCCGGGGCAGGAGACGGTCTCGCTCGGCGAGCTGCGGTGGCCGGCCAGCATCACCGCAGACGTGCAGTCGTTCCTATACCCGGACGACGGCTCGATCGTCAGTCTCGGTCGCTCGCGAGCATCCGTCTTCGCGCAGCAGGGTGAGGCGACGGCGACTCAGTCGTTCGCGGAGGTGATCGTGCTCTCGCTCTTCGGCGGCGAGGTTGTCGCCGCTCAGGTGACGGCATCCGCGTCCGCCGGGGCGAGCGCACGTTCAGTGGGCGCCGACGTCTCCGGGTCGGCGGTGCACGGACTTCGCGCGCTCGGTCAGGACATCTCGACGGAGCCGGGATCGACGGCATCGCTCGAGGATTGGGGGACTCTCACCGTCCTGGCCCAGGACAGCGGCACGCGCAAGGCGGGACCTCCCGGCGCCCAGGGGTCGGTTGCCGCGCTCCGAGTTCGGCTCATTGCTGCGCACGGAGGACTTCCCGCGGGAACCGAGATCCTCGTCGGAAGCGTGCAGGCGACCGCCGTGGCGAAGCTTTCCTCGAAGCCTCCGCCCGATCCGGCGAGCCCGCGCCCTCTTACTCCTCGGGATCGGCCGACGACTCCGCGCGCGCCCGAGCCCGACGTGGGCGGTGAGGTCCCCGGCGGCCCGGTTCTCGTCGCACCGGAGGTCTCTGCGAAGTTCACCGGTGGGGGCTACGTCTTCCCGGTGTACGGGACGGCGTCGTTCGGCGACAGCTTCGGCGGGCCGCGGCCGAACGTCCCGGGTGGGTGGCACCACGGCGAGGACATCTTCGCCGCGGCCGGCACCCCGCTTCTGGCGGTCGCCGACGGGACGCTGCACACGATCGGCTTCAACAAGCTCGGCGGCTACCGGCTCTGGTTACGCGACACCTCCGGCAACGAGTTCTACTACGCGCATCTCTCCGCGTACTCACCGCTTGCCGTCGAGGGACGCGGCGTTCAGGCGGGCGACGTCGTCGGCTTCGTGGGAGACAGCGGCGACGCCGATGGCGGCGCGCCGCATCTCCACTTCGAGATCCATCCGGCTGTGATGGCGGGCCTGGGTTACGACGGAGTCGTCGCGCCGTACCCCATCCTGCTCGCATGGCGGCGAGCCGACGATGTGTCCTTCGCAGCCGGACGGATCTACGTGCCCTCGGGACCGGGCTCGACCACGCTCCCGCCTCCGGGAGCGGTACTGCTCCAGGCCGACGACATCGGGCCGACGAGCGGCCTGGTTCCGGGCGCGCTCGAGCGGGCTCTCAGCCCTCGGGGCTGAGCCTAGGTAACGGGCTCTGAGCCGTTGCCGCCTGCGGCGGCATCTGCGGCGGCGTCGAACTCGCCCTCGAGATCGTCGAGCCCCGAACCGTCGTCGCCCGCAACCTGGTTCATGATCCACTCGCGCGTCGCGTCACCCGTCCATGGGTTGTAGAGAACGCCGAGCGTGACGCCGGTGAGCAGGACCACGCGGTTGCGAGCCTTGTGGCTCTTCCGCTTGCCTGCACCCTTGCCCTGAATGCGCTCGGACGCGGTCGTCAACTCGCTGACGAGGTCCTGGAGCTGGTTCTGGAAGTCCTTCTCCGAGACCTTCTCCGCCTTGCCCTTGACCCCATGTCCCTTGGCCATCTGTCCGTAGAGACCGCGCGCCGCGACGAATGCCGCGAGGAGATCGTCCCGGAGCTCCGGGTCCGTGATCGCCCGCTGGACGTAGGGGCGCAGCGCCTCACTCGACAGCGCGGGCTTCTGCTTGGTCTTTCCCATTGCGTACCACCTTTCTTCGATTCGACCCTGCAGTATGTCGGCTACGATCGCCCGGGTGCGGGGGGTTCTGTTCTTCGCTCTCCATCCGAAGCGCCTGCTCGGTCTGCTCGGAGGGCTGTTCGCTGCCGCGACGTACGTCTGGGTTGCCGCGGTTCGCTCGGTTCCGGGCGTTCAGGCGCGCAAGTCCGCCGCTCGGAGAGCGTGGCGGGCTCGTGACCGGGCGCGACCGTAAGAGTACGACCACCGAGCCTGTCGCCCAAGCCTCTAGCATCTCCGCGTGCCTCCGAAGGGTCTGATCTGTGCGGGCGGCGAAGCGACTCGCCTCGGCGAGCTGACACGCGTCGCCAACAAGCACCTGCTCCCGGTCGGGAGCTGGCCGATGATCTATTACCCGCTCCAGCTCCTGCAGCTCGCGGGCATACGCGACGTCCTCCTCGTGACGGGCAAGGGTCATGCGGGCCAGATGATCGACCTCCTCGGGGACGGCCGGCTGGCGCCGCGGGGCGGTGGCGATCCGATCCTGGAGCTCGATCTCACGTACAAGGTGCAGACCGAGCCGGGCGGGATCGCGCAGGTCGTCGGCATGGCGAGAGACTTCGCCGCCGGCGCGCCGCTCGTCGTCGTGCTCGGCGACAACATCTTCGAGTTCGCGCAGTCGGAGGCGTTGCTCGAGTGGGCCGACGACCCGAGTCGCGCGCGGATCTTCGTCAAGGAGGTGGACGACCCTGAGAACTTCGGCGTCGTCGTCTACGACGAGGACGGGGGCATCTCGGACATCGTCGAGAAGGCCGGTGTCGTCGACACCCGCTTCGACTCACCACCGTCGTCACATGCCGTCGTCGGTCTCTACTGCTATCCGCCCGACGTATTCGACGTCATCGCGAGGCTGGCGCCGTCCACACGCGGCGAGCTCGAGATCACCGACGTGAACCGCCACTACGCGGTCGGGGGCAGGCTCGACGCGTCCGAGGTCTCGGGCTGGTGGGAGGACGCAGGGAAGCACTGGAAGCACCTCGCCGACATCGGCCGCCGCATCGACGAGACGGGCGCGAACAAGCGAGAGCCTTCGTGATCGAGGGGCTGGCGCGGATCCCGCTCCGGATTCACGAAGACGACCGCGGTTGGTTCCTCGAGCTACGGCGGGACAGCGGATTGCCGAAGCCCATGACACAGACGAACGTCTCCTTCTCGCGCGCTGGAGTGATCCGCGGGCTTCACTACCACGAACGTGGGCAGGACGATCTCTTCGCCTGCCTCCGCGGGACCGCCCGGGTCGTCGTGCTCGATCGCGCGACGGGCGAGACGTTCACCGAGGACATCGGCGAGGAGAACCCCGTCGCCGTCTACATCCCTGGCCACCACGCCCACGGGTTCGAGGCCCTGACGGACATTCTGTTCTGCTACCACGTGACGGTCGAGTTCGACCCCGACGACCCCGACGAGCGCACGGTTCCGTGGAACGATCCGCGCGTCGCGAACCTATGGAGCTCGAGCAACCCGATCCTCTCCGCGCGGGACGCCGCCGTCGAGTCCTGATCACCGGGGCGGGCGGGCAGCTCGGCCGTGCGCTCCAGCAGGAATTCGTGGCCGCGGACGCCGGCGTCCTCGCGCTGACCCGCGCCGAGTGGGACGTCGCGAACCCGCCGAGTAGCAGTCTGTTAGAGGGTGGGTTCGATCTCGTCCTACACGCGGCCGCCTGGACCGATGTCGACGGAGCCGAGGACGATCCTCAGGGCGCTGCGGCCGTGAACATCGCGGGCACGGCCAACGTCGCCTCGTTGGGCGCCCCGCTCGTCGCGTTCTCCACGGACTACGTCTTCGACGGTCGCAAGGGAGAGCCGTATGTCGAATCGGACCGCGTCAATCCGCTCTCGGCCTATGGCCGGACGAAGCTGCACGGGGAGGCGGCGGCAGGTCCGGACGCGTGGGTCGTCCGCTCGTCCTGGCTCTTCGGCGAGACGGGGCATAACTTCGTCCGCACGATGCTTCGCCTCGGCGCCGAGCGCGACGAGGTGACCGTTGTCGACGACCAGCGGGGCTGCCCCACTTACGTCGGTCACCTGGCTCACGCGGTGCGCGAGCTCGTGGACGCCGACCGGCCTCGCGGCGTCTGGCATCTCGCGGCAGCCGGGGACTGCACGTGGGCCGACTTCGCGGAGGCGGTGTTCGCGGAGGCCGGCCTCGCATGCAGAGTTCGAAGAGTCTCGAGCGAGGAGCTCGGGCGCCCCGCTCCGCGACCCGCATATGCGGTTCTGCGAAGCGAGCGCGCGGGCGCGCCTATCCTGCCGCACTGGCGCGAGGGACTTCGCGCCTGCCTGGGGTCAGGTCTTCCCCGTTCCACCCGTGTGGAAC
>JBOHBA010000152.1:0-3500 GCA_050698095.1 Gaiellaceae bacterium | reverse complement strand
AGCGCGTACGCGTCGGGGCTCACGTCGATCACCTTGCTGAACCCCGGATGCGCGGTGGGACAGTGGTAGCACTCGAGGTAGTTCTCCATGGCGATCTTCCAGTTGGCAGCGATCGTCCACTCGTGGTGCGAGTGGAAGCGCACCGCGTCGAGATCGACCCCGCTGCCGGCCACGATCAAGGGGAGCTCGCCGAGCGTCTCCTCGAGCGGCTCGGCGTCTCGAGCGAGGTTGACGAAGACGAACGGCCCCCAGGTTCCGACCGACACGGGTAGGAGTGAGAAGCCGGAGGGGTCGAAGCCAGGCTCCCGCTCCGACCGTGGCGCCCGGCGAAGCGACCCGTCGAGGTCGTACGTCCAGGCGTGGTACGGGCACTGGAGCGTCTCGCGGCAGCCCTCGCCCGAGACGACGAGATGGCCGCGATGCCGGCAGACGTTCACAAAGCCGCGCAGCTCTCCGTCCGAGCCGCGCACGACGGCGACCGGAACGTGGCCGACTTGGGCCGAGAAGTAACAGCCGCGATCGGCAACCGACCCGAGCGGTCCCGCGTACTGCCACGTCGTCGCGAAGATGCGGTCGCGCTCGAGCGCGAACACGTCAGGGTCGGAGTACCAGCTTGCGGGGAGGGTCCAGCCTTCCTCGAGCGGGTTCGAGATCTCGAGACTCGTGCTCGAGGCGATGCTCATGCCGTGCTCCGCGTGAGAGGCGCGAGCTCGACGACCTCGCGAAGGAACGGCGGCTCGTCACGATCGGAAGGAGGCTCGTCGAGCTCCTCGGCATAGCGGTGACCGTCCCAGACGGCGGCCGCGATCGTTCCCGGGCTCCATGCGTCCCCGATCAGGCGGATCGTCGGGCCGCTGCGCCCTTCGAGCGCGGCCTCGAGCTCGTCGCGCAGAGCATCGTCGGGAAGCCTCGCGGTGACGAGGACGAGCGAGTCGCACGGCAGCTCCTGCTCGCGCTCCGTGTACACGCAGGCCGTTCGCACGGCGCCGTCACTCGCTGCGAGAACGGTGCGTGAGGTGAGGGCTGTGACGCCGAGCTCGAGCAGGCGCCGCTGAATGCGGTGTTGCTCCATCGTGTTCACCGTCCACTCCGAGACGCGCGCTTCCGGAGTGACGAGCGTGACCTCATGTCCCTCGGTCGCGAGCAGCTCGGCGAGCACGCCGCCCATGTAGTAGTGATCGTCGTCGAAGAGGACGACGCGCGTGCCGCTGGGACGCGAGCCGGACATGAGGTCGTCTGGCGTCAGGAGCTCCAAGCTGTCCAGCTCGAGCGGACGCGTATGCCAGCGCCCGACTCCGTCAGCGCGCCAGTGCGAGCCGGTCGCGAGTGCGACGTCATCGAAGTCGTAGGAGACAATCTCGGCGGCGGCGAGTTGACTGCCGAGCGCCACCTCGACGCTCGGAAGGCGGTCGAGCTGGCCCCTTCGGTAGTCGAGCACCCGAATCCAAGAGGCGAGCCCGGGCAAGCGAGCCTCGCGCACGACCCTGCCGCCGAGCGCGTCGTCGGCCTCTGCGAGGACGACCTCGTACCCCCGCTTGCCGAGCGCCTGCGCGGCCTCGAGCCCCGCCGGGCCCGCGCCGACCACGAGCACTTTCGCATCCGTCGTTTTCGGACGCATCCGCTCGGGGTGCCATCCACGCCGCCACTCCTCGCCCATCGACGGGTTCTGCGTGCATCGGACCGGAGTCATGGTGCTGTCGGCCGTTACGCAGATGTTGCAGCCGATGCATTCGCGGATCTCGTCGAGTCGACCTTCCTCGATCTTCCTCGGAAGGAATGGGTCTGCGATCGACGGGCGGGCGGATCCGATGAAGTCGAGCACGCCGTCTCGGATCATCCGCACCATCGTGTCCGGCGAGGTGAAGCGGCCGACGCCCACGACCGGTTTCGACGTGAGCTGCTTGAGACCGCGAACGTACTGCTCCTGCGCACCCTCATCCGCGAAGCGCGATGTGATCGAGTCGAAATCCCACTCTCCGACCATGAAGTCCCAGAGATCCGGAAGCTCGCTCACGAGGCCGAGCACCTCCTCGATCTCCTCTCGCTCGAGCCCTACCCCGCCGACCAGCTCGTCGACGCAGATACGGCAGGCAACTGCCGCGCCGCCGTCGGCCTCCTCCAGCGTGTCCTCGAGGATCTCACGGAGCAGCCGCGCGCGGTTGTCGAGGCTGCCGCCGTAGCCGTCGCGACGGTCGTTGTAGCGTCGCGAGAGAAAGTGCTGAATCGTCGTCAGCCCGTGCCCGGCGTAGACGTAGACGAGGTCATATCCGGCGCGCAGCGAGCGGGCGACCGCCTGCCGGTGCCAGCGCCTGAAGTCGGCCAGGTCGTCGATGCTCATACGCCGGGCCTGTACCGGGTGTGTTCCCGGAACGGGGAGGTGTGCGGGCGCGAAGGGCGGCTGCCGTACATAGAGGTTCGCGGCCATCAGCCCGCTGTGGACGAGCTCGATGCCGGCGAGGGAGCCGTGCTCGTGCACCGCGTCGACGAGCCGCGCGTGGGCCGGGATGTCCGCGTCGTCCCAGATCCGCCCCTCGATGTACGGGCCGACGTCCGTCGAGTGGTGGATCTCGACCTCTTCGGTGCATACGACCGCCCAGCCTCCCTCGGCCTTGACTCCGCGCATGACCGCATGCGCCGTCGGGTCGCGGTGACCCATACCGTTGCAGTGGGGAACTTGGAAGAAGCGGTTGCGAGCGGTCACTGGACCGATCCGCACCGGCTCGAAGAGGATGTCGAATCGCGGCTCGCGCATCGTGCGCCCCTCGCTGTCGGCGCTCGCGCTCAGGCGCCGGCTCGCATGAGAGGCCGCGCGGGGCGCTCCTTCGTCGGATCGACGAACGGGATCGCGGCGGTGCGTCCGGTGAGCGTTCCGTGCTCGGTCTCGACCTCGAGCGCGTGGCCGGGCTCCGCGAGCTCGATTGGCACCCAGACGTAGCCGATGTTCCGCCCGAGCCCGGGTGACCAGGCCGCCGCCGTGACGCGACCGACCTTGCGGCCGCCGCTGTATGCCGGCCAGATCGCAGCGATTCCGGGAAGTGGATTGGACCCGTCGAAGTCGATCCCGACCAGCTTGCGGTCGACGCCCTCGGCGCGGACGCGCTCGAGCGCGGATCGTCCGATGTAGTCCTGCTCCTGTGGCTCGACCAGGCGCTCGAGACCCATCACGTGGAAGGGCGTGTCGCGCAGGGTCATGTCGGAACCGAGGTTGAAGATCCCCGCCTCGATTCTCCGCGCCTCGCTCGGAGCGATCGGCCGGATCCCGAACTCCTCGCCCGCGGCCGTGATCGCGTCCCACAGCTCCGTCCCGCGAGTCCCGTCAAGAAGGTTGACCTCGAACCCCGGCACCGCCGACCAGCCCGTCCGGCTGATCACGAGCGGGATGCCGTCGAGCGTGAACCGGCCGCAAAAGTAGTAGCGCAGGTCGTAGATCGCGTCGCCGACCAGCTTCTCGAGCGTCGCCCCCGACAGCGGGCCCTGCACCTGCACCGGGTGGACGTCGG
>JBOHBA010000151.1:0-3811 GCA_050698095.1 Gaiellaceae bacterium | reverse complement strand
GACCTGCATCGTTTCGTCACGCTCGCGAACGACGGTCGCGAGATGCTGGCGGCCGGCGACGCCGCCGCGTCCGCGACCGTTCTGCGGGAGGCCCTCGCCCTCTGGCGCGGCCCTGCGCTTGCCGACTTCCTCTACGAGCCGTTCGCGCAGTCCGAGATCGCGCGGCTCGAGGAGCTCCGCACGGTCGTGCTCGAGGAGCGAATCGCCGCCGATCTCGCGCTCGGTCGCCACGCCGAGCTCGTCTCCGAGCTTGAGGCTCTCGTCCAGTCCCAGCCGCTCCGCGAGCGCCCCCGCGCCCAGCTCATGCTCGCGCTCTACCGCTGCGGACGGCAGGCGGACGCGCTTGCCGCCTACCGCACGGCACGCGAGACGCTCGTCGAGGAGCTCGGCATCGACCCCGGCCCGGAACTGCGGGAGCTCGAGGCTGCGATCCTCCGCCAGGACGAGTCGCTGCGGCTCGAGGAGGCTCCGCTCGCCCGGCCGGCCATGCAGTTCCGGCGGCTCGTCACGATCCTCTTCTGCGATGTCGTGGAGTCGATGGCGCTCGCGGAGGCGCTCGACCCCGAGGCGCTCGGGCGGGTGCTGCGGAGCTACTTCGAGACGGTCTCGTCAGCGCTGACACGCCACGGCGGGACGGTGGAGAAGTACGCAGGCGATGCCGTCATGGCCGCCTTCGGCATCCCGCTCTCGCACGAGGACGACGCGCTTCGCGCCGCGCGTGCCGCCCTCGACATCCGGGTGGGAATCGCCACGCTCAACGAGCGGGTCGTCCGCCAGCATGGCGTCGGGCTCGAGGTGCGGATCGGGATCGAGTCGGGTGAGGTCGTCGCGACTCCGACCGACGCACGGCAGCGCCTCGTCACGGGCGAGGCAGTCGGTATCGCATCGAAGCTCGAGGCGGCTGCCGGCGCCGACGAGATCGTCGTCGGCGAGCTCGCCGCCCGGCTGATCGACCACGCGGCGCGGCTCGAGCCGCTCGGAGAGCTCGAGATCAAAGGCAAGCGAGGGCCCGTGCGCGCGTTCCGCCTGCTCGAGATCGCGCCCGCGGCTCCCGCGTTCCAGCGGCGCCTCGACGCTCCGCTCGTCGGTCGCAAGCGGGAGCTCGCGGCGTTACGCCGCGCGGTGAAGCGCGCGGTGGACGGATCGGCGACTCGGGTTGCGGTCGCCATTGGCCCACCGGGGGTCGGCAAGTCGCGGCTCGCCGCCGAGCTGACCCGGCGGGCGAAGGGCGTGACGATCCTCTGGGGCCGCTGCCTCTCCTACGGCGACGGCATCACGTACTGGCCGTTGCGCGAAGCTCTCGAACAGGCTGCTGGGAGCGCCGAGCGCGACGCGGTGCTCGCCGCGCTCGACGCCGAGACGCCGCCTCCCGCACCCGAGATCGCATGGCTCTTCCGGCAGTTCTGCGAGGCGAGCGTGCGCGAGCGCCCGCTCGTCCTCGTCTTCGACGACATCCACTGGGCGGAACCGACGTTCCTCGAGCTCGTCGAGCACCTCGCGGACAAGGGGACCGGGCCGATCGCCGTCGTGTGCCTAGCCCGCGAGGAGCTCGACGAGGACAGGCCTGCGTTTCTCGAAGGACGGACAAACGCGGATCGGATCATGCTCGACGCGCTTTCGGTTGAAGAGACGGACGCGCTGCTCGAGGGTCTCGGTGGGACGGTCCTCGAGTCTGACCAGCGTGCGCGGATCACGGAGGCGGCAGAGGGCAACCCGCTCTTCCTGGAGCAGCTCCTCGCGCTCGCGCTGGAGGGCGGCCTCGCCGAGCGTCCGCTGCCGGAGACGATCCAGGCGCTGCTCGCCGCGCGCCTGGACAGGCTCGGCCCTGGCGAGCGCGCGGTGCTCGAGCGCGGTGCCGTCGTCGGGAAGGAGTTCACGGCCGACGACGTCGTCGCTCTGTTGGATCCGAACGCCGCGCCGACCGCCGACGCGCACCTGCAGACGCTCGCGGGCCGCGGCTTCGTGCGGCCGCGCGGCGACGGGGCGTTCGGCTTCCGGCACGTCCTCGTGCAGGAGTCGGTCTATCGCTCGGCGCCGAAGCGCCTGCGGGCCGAGCTGCACGAGCGCTACGCCGACCGGCTCGACACGGTGCTTCATGCCGTGACCGACCTCGACGAGTTCGTGGGTTATCACCTCGAGCGGGCGTACCGTCTGCGAACCGAGCTCGGCGAGTCGGATCGGCGGACCGAACGGCTCGCTGAGGATGGCGGGCGGCGACTCGGCGAAGCCGGTGTCCGCGCGCTGAAGCGCGGTGACATGCACGCAACCACAAGCCTCCTCGGACGAGCTACGTCGCTCCTACCAGCGCACGCCCCGATTCGGTGTGAGCTCCTGTGTGAGCTCGGCATCGGCATGCGGACGACGGGGAATCCAGTCGCTGCCGAGGAGGTGCTCAAAGAGGCTGTCGAGGTGTCTCGCCAAGCCACCGACCGCCGGCATGAGCTTCGGGCGACGATCGAACGAGAGTACGTGCGACTCCTGCACGTGCCCGATACGACCGCTGATCCACTTCTCGACGCAACGACGGAGGGGATTCCGATCTTCGACGCAGTCGGGGACGACCGCTCGCTCGGCCGGGCTTGGCTGCTCGGGGGATGGGTTCAGGGAGGAATTCTCGGGCATCACAAGGCGTGGGGCGACGCGCTAGAGCGAGCAATGGTCCACTACAGGCGTTCCAGATGGCCGATCTCCACGTGCGCCGGTGAGCTCGCCGCCGCCCTCCACTACGGCCCGACCCCCGTGCCGGATGCGATCGCTCGCTGCGAGCAAGTCCTACGTGACGAGTCACTCGACCGCGCTGGTGAAGCAAACGTCCTTACGTTCCTCGGCGGGCTGGTCGCCCAGAGATGGGACTTTGACAATGCCCGGGACCGGGTAGCCTCGGCGCAGCGCACGTACGACGATCTCGGGCAGAGCACGGTGGCAGGAGCGTACTGCGCAACGGTGCTCGGCGAGATCGAACTCCTCGCGGGTGACCCGACCTCTGCAGAGAGAGTTCTGAGGGAGCTATGCGATGAACTCAAGCGGATTCACGACTGGAGCCATTTGGCCAGCAGGGCTGGCGACCTCGCGGAAGCGTTATACGCCCAGGACTCCCTCGACGAGGCTGATGAGTGGACGCGGACGGCCGAAACGCACTCCGCTCTTGACGACCGGGACGCCCAGCTCCTGTGGATGCCTGTACGCGCAAAGATCCTGGCCCGTCGTGGCGAGTTCGAGGCGGCCGAACAACTCGCTCGCGGCGCGGTCGTACTTTCGGAGCTGAGCGACGCACTGAACCGTCGAGCGAAAGCCCAGTGTGATCTTGCGACAGTACTTCGACTATCTGGCCACGACGCTGTCTCAGTCCTCAAGCAAGCGCTCGATCTCTACGAGCAAAAGGGCAACCTCGTCGGAGCAGCGCACGTTCGCGCCCTCCAAGAAGATCTCGCGCTCGTCTGAATGGGCAAGACCCGCCGTGTGGCGGGCCTTGCGTTTTCGCGGTGGCGTGATTTCTAACCTCCGCCGGGGCCGCCGTTGGTTGCCGACGCGAGCAGCGGAGCCGCGAGTGCAAGCAGGCCGACCAGGCCGAAGAACACCAGCCGGATGCGAAGTCTCATGAGTCACCTCCTCTCTGACGCGAGGCGACTCTGACACACACACACAGCGCAAGCAAGCGCAAGGCCCGCACGAAAGCGGGCCTTGCATACTCGGTCCTGTCTCCTACTAGCCGCCCGTCGGGCCAGGGATGCTCGCCGAAGCGAACATCGGAGCCGCGAGCGCGAGCAGACCGACCGCAAGCACGACGAGCGTGCGATGCATGCGAGTGACC
>JBOHBA010000150.1:0-10477 GCA_050698095.1 Gaiellaceae bacterium | reverse complement strand
CCTTCGCGCTCGGCAACCGCTTCCGCGGCGGCGACACCGTTCAGAACGTCACAGGCGTCATGGACTTCCAGTTCGGTCTCTATCGCATTCAGCCAACCGGTGCTGCCGATCACACGGCCGCCAACCCGCGCACGGCTGCACCCGAGCCGATCGGCGGCGACCTACGGGTAGCCGCCATGAACACGCTCAACTTCTTCCTCACCCAGGACTATCCATCGGGCAACTCGCTCGACAACAAGTGCGGGCCGGCCCAGAACGTGGAGTGCCGCGGGGCTGACTTCGACCAGCCAACCGAGTTCACCCGCCAGCGCGACAAGCTGCTGGCCGCACTGGCTGGTTTGGACGCCGACGTCCTCGGCCTCAATGAGCTCGAGAACACGACCGGCGTCGATCCGCTCGAAGACGCGACCAGCGGGATCGTCCCGGGTCTCAACGCAATGCTCGGTGCAGGCACTTATGCCTCCATCAATACCGGCACGATCGGCCCCGATGCCATTCGGGTGGGCCTGATCTACAAGTCTGCGAAGGTGACACCTCTTGGCTCCTTCCAGGTCCTGGACAGCAGCGACGATCCGCGCTTCATCGACACCAAGAGCCGACCCGCCCTGGCTCAGACCTTCGAGGAGAACGAGACCGGCGCACGCTTCACCATCGTCGTCAACCACCTGAAGTCCAAGGGGTCTGCCTGTGACGACGTCGGCGACCCCGACGCCGGTGACGGCCAGGGCAATTGCAACGGGACGCGGACGCTAGCCGCACAGGCACTCGTGGACTGGCTCGCGACCGACCCGACCGGAAGCGGCGATCCGGACTTCTTGATCATGGGCGACCTGAACTCATACGCTCAGGAGGACCCGATCGACGCGATCAAGGCCGGTCCCGACGACAGCGCCGGGACGAGTGACGACTACACGAACCTGATCGCCCAGCACCAGGGCGCCTTCGCCTACTCGTTCGTCTTCGACGGTCAGGCGGGTTACCTCGACCACGCACTGGCCTCTCCGAGCCTCGCGGCGCAGGTGACAGGGGCCGCGGACTGGCACATCAACGCCGACGAGCCCGATGTGCTCGACTACGACACGAGCTTCAAGCCCCCTGCGCAGGACGCCCTCTACGAACCGAATGCCTATCGCTCCTCGGACCACGACCCGGTGGTCATCGGCCTCAGCCCCATCTGGCACTTCACCGGCTTCTTCCAACCCGTCGACAATCCGACGGTGTTCAACACGGTCAGGGCGGGGCAGGGCGTTCCCGTGAAGTTCAGCCTGAGCGGGAACCAGGGTCTTGGCATCTTCGCGCCGGGGTATCCGAAGTCGGAAGCGATTGCATGCACTCCCGGCGCCCCGACGGACGGCATCGAGACGACGGCAGCCGGCAAGAGCGGCCTTACGTACGACCGCGACACGGACACGTACACGTACGTGTGGAAGACGACCAAGACGTGGGCGAACACGTGCCGTCAGCTTGTTCTGAAGCTGAAGGACGGCACGGTCCACACGGCCTACTTCCGGTTCATGTAGAGCGCGCGCTGACCCTTGTGGCGCCAAGCCACAAGGGTCAGGCAGCGAGCAGCCGCTCTTCCTCGCGACGCCGGTAGAAGCGGCGCCCGAGCCAGGCGGCGAACGCGGCCAGCGCGAACGGCGCCAGCACGATGAGCACGGCGAGCACGATGACGGCCTCCCAGAGGAGCACGTTCAGTGCCTCGTCGACCGTGCGGTCGATCCGCGCGGGCGGCGCGACCGCGCCGAACGCGCCCGGCGTCACCACAGCGAGCTGGATCGTGGACATCCGCGCCTCGGCATGCGTGGCCGCGATGCCGGTGCGGAGCCCACGAAACTCGCCGCGGAGCGTCTTCAGGCGAGACTGGAGGACCGCTTTCGTCTCGGCATCGAGCGACTCGGTCTCGAGCCTCGCGACGATGCGCGCAATCTGGTTCCGAACGCTCGCCTCACGCCGTTCGAGCCGGTCGAGCGTC
Organism: Gaiellaceae bacterium; assembly: GCA_050698095.1. Lineage (GTDB taxonomy): Bacteria > Actinomycetota > Thermoleophilia > Gaiellales > Gaiellaceae > GMQP-bins7. Next base: position 8,502 of record JBOHBA010000150.1, on the reverse strand, counting down.
TCCTGGAGGTCGTCGATCGTCACCTGCTGCGAGACGATCCGGCCGAGCCCCGAGAGACCGACAACTGCCTCCTGCACCTTCGCCACGGGCACGCGCACGACCAGAGCAGCGTTTCCTTCCTCGCCGGTTGCAACCGACGCGCTGACGACGTGGCCACCGAGCCTCCGCGTGAGGTCGAGAGCGTCCTGTGCGGCCCGTGACACCGCGCTTGAATCGGCGACTTCGACTGTCAGCGTCGCGCTGACGCGCTGCTCTCGATCGGTCGTCGGGCCGATCGTCGAGTCCGCAAGGCCTTGAGGCGGCGCCGCCCCGTGCGAGGAACCGGTCGCCGGCGCAGGCGCAGCTTGCCCGTAGGTCTGCCAAGCCTCCGGTGCTCGCTTTGCGTCGTTCCGGGCGAGCGCCTCCTCGCGGTACACCTCAGGAGAGACGTCCGAGCGGGCGATCCCGAGAACGCCGGCGCTTGCGAATGCAATCGCAGCAGCGGCCGGGATCGCGATCAGCCCAACCCGGCGAGCGGGAAAGTGAAACCGAGCCCACGGAGCCGGCGCCTTGCTCTCAGCGGAGAGCTCGCGAACGCGTGTCCTCAGAGCCGCGGGGGCGGCGGGACGCGCAGCGCGGAGCTCGTTCATCAGGTCAGACGACGACGTCATGGTCTCTCATCCTCTCTTCGAGCTTTGCGAGCGCCCGGCTCAACCGAGTCGAGACGGCCGTGGGCGTGATCCCGAGCAAGCGCGCGGTCTCCTCACTGTCCAGATCGAGGACGACCCGCAGCGCGACAACCTCGCGCTCGCCGGCCGTCAGGGCGCGGAGCCCCTCCTCGAGCGCGGGTGAGAGGCCCTCTCCGAAACTGCCTTCGGTCGCTCGACGAGGCTCCACTGCATCCGCGCGCTCCTCGCGCCGGCGCCGGCGGGAATCGGCGCGAAACCAGTCGAGCGCAGTCGTACGCGCGATTGCAAGAAGCCACGCGCGCGGGGTTCCGCGACGTGCGTCGAAACGACGCCATTTCTTGAACGCGGCCTCGAACGTCTCGCTGGTCAGGTCCTCGGCGACGGCCCAGTTCTTGGTCAGGTAGAGCAGGTAGCCGTAGACATCGTCGAGAAGCTCCTCTGCGACCGCGGCGAAGGAGGGCGTCGCCGTCTGCACGGAGCGGGGTGCGTCGAGAGTCACTGCATGCACACCCTCTGTACGCCGCCGAAGACTCATGCCGTCACACTCCACCGTCGCGACATGCTCCCAAGGGACAGTCTGTTACTCCCGACGGTAGGGCTAGACCGGAGGGCGCTCGGCGCCCTCGAACAGCAGCTCCCACCGCGCGAGGAGCTGCTGGAGCTCGTCGCGAGCGGCTCGGTGCGCGGTGAGGACGTCCATGTCACTCCAGTCTCCAGCCAGCTTGCCCTCCAGGTCGGAGATTCGGGACTCCGCCGACGCGATATCCGCCTCGACGAGCTCGAGCTCGGTCGGTGACGCGGGCCTCAGCCGCTGTCGGGTCGACCGAGGCTTCTGCTGCTCGATCGGCGGGTCCTCGATCGGCTCGGGCGCGGCGCGTTCCCGCGTGAGATCGGCCCAGCCGCCGTCGTAGGAGCGGAGCGTCCCGTCCTCGACGGCGACGATGCGATCGGGCACTGCGTCGAGCAGCGCGCGGTCGTGCGAGACGATCAGCACGGTGCCGGGAAACGCCTCGAGCGCCGCCTCCAGCGCCTCGCGGCTCTCGAGGTCGAGGTGGTTCGTGGGCTCGTCGAGGACGAGGAAGTTCGCACCCGACGCAACCAGTAGGGCGAGCGCCAGCCGGCGTCGCTCCCCTCCCGAGAGCGCGGTCACCGCGCGCTCGTGCATCTCCCAGCCTGAGAAGAGGAACCGGCCGAGCAGCGTCTGCGCCTGTGGCCTCGGAAGACCCGTGGCAGCCGCCGTCGCATCGAGCACGGAGCCCCGCTTCGGCAGCTCCTGCGTGTGCTGCGAGAAGTACCCTGGAACGACTCCGTGGCCGAGCTTGGCGGTCCCCGCGTCGAACGCGAACCGCCCGAGCATCGCCTCGAGAAGGGTAGTCTTGCCGCTCCCATTCGGGCCGACGAGCGCGACCTTCTCGCCTCGCTCGACCACCATCGTCGCGTCGCTCAGCAACGGCTTGTCGCCGGCTGACAGCGAGATGTCGTCGGCTTCGAGCACGACCCGCCCCGTTCGCGGGGGCGAAAGGAAGTCGAAGCCGAGCGTGCGCCGGCGCCGCGTCAACGCCTCGAGCTCCTCGCGCGCGGCGGCTCTCTCCTTCTCCAGGCGGCCGATCTGCGTGAGCTTCGCCTGTGCCTGCTTGGCCTTGTCCTTCTTGTAGCGGAAGCGGGCGACGAAGCGCTCGAGCCGTGCGATGTCGACCGAGACACGGTCTGCGATTTTCTCCGCCGCAGCAGCGCGCACCACCTTTTCGCGCCGCCACTCGTGCCACGGGCCTGCGAAGTAGTGGACTCCTCCCGGGGCCATCTCGAGCACCGCAGTCGTCACCGCCTCGAGGAACCAGCGATCGTGCGCGACGAGGATGACCGCGGCGTCGAGCGTCTCGAGCTCACGTTCCAGCCACTCGAGACTCTCGACGTCGAGATGGTTCGTCGGCTCGTCGAGGAGGAGCAGATCCGGGTCGACGGCCAGGGAGCGGGCGAGCGAGGCACGCGTCAGCTCTCCTCCCGAGAACGTCTGGAGCTTGCGATCGAAGTCGGCGTCGCGAAACCCGAGGCCGCGCGCAGATTGGGCGATCCGGTCTCGCCAGTTCCAGCCTCCGGCGTGCTCGAGGCGAGCCTGCGCCTCCGCGTACCGGCGGAGTGTGGCGTCGTCGTGCGAGCCCGCGGCCATCTCCTGCTCGAGCCGGCGCAGGTCGCCCTCGACCTCGAGCAGATCGCGCGCGCCCGAGAGGACGTACTCCCGGAGCGTGAGGTCGAGCTCGCGCGGCGGCCGCTGGTCGTGGAGCGCCACGCGCGTTCCCTTGGCGAACGCCAACTCGCCGCCCTGAAGCTGCGTCTCGCCTGCGATCGCACGAAGAAGCGTGGTCTTCCCGGCGCCGTTAGGTCCCGCGAGCGAGAGCCGGTCGCGCCGACCGACGGTGAACGAGACGCGGTCGAAGAGCGGGTCGCCGCTGAACTCCTTGCGGAGGTTGGAGGCGATGACGACGGCCACTGCCGGCGAAGGCTACGCCGGGACGCGCACGTTACGTTGAAACTTGTGCCAGTTCTTGTCGCGCCGCAGGAAACGCCAGGATCCCTTGAGTCGCGCCCACACGATGAAGGGTCGGTAGAGCACGAAGTCGAGCGGCGCGAGGAGGAGCAGCCACGCGAGGTCGCTTCGGCGATAGATCCGAGACTGAAGATCGTCGAGCAGGATCGCGCATGCCGTGAGCGCAGCGTTCACGAAAGCGATGGCGGCGCACATCACGACGAACACCATGGGGCTGAAGACACCTAGAACGATCGCCAGCGGCAACGAGATGATCGCTAGCAGCTCGAAGGCGGGCGCGAGGACCTCGGCCAGGACGTAGAACGGCACGCCGACAAAGCCGACGCTGCGGTAGCGAGGGTTGAAGCAGAGGGCCCGGTAGTGCCAAACGGTCTCGGCGATGACGCGCTGCCAGCGCTCGCGCTGGGAGATGAGCTTGCGAAACGTGTCCGGACCCTCGGTCGTGCCCACGGTGTCCGGCAGGCAGTGGATCTCGTAGTCGCGCCCCTCGCGCAGGAAGCGCTCGTGCACGCGAAACGTCAGCTCGATGTCCTCGCACGTGAATTCTCTCGAATAACCGCCAACCTCTTCGAGCACGTCGCGTCTCCAGATCTGGAACGCACCGACCGAGCACAGCATGAAGCCGAGCTTCGACCAGGCCAGGCGATTGTTGAAGAACGCCCGCAGGTAGTCGAGGTGCTGGTACGCGATCAACGGCCTGCGATCGACGGGACGCTTCCCCGGAGGCATTGTCATGATCCGCCCCGGGTCTTGCGCAATCGCGAGGTGGCTCGTCACCCCGACGATGCGAGCAGGGTCCCCGACCACGCGGCGCATCCCTTTCAAGAGCGCATCGCGCTCGAACACCGTGTCTGCGTCAACACCGCAGACGTACCGGAAGCGGGCGACGTTGAGGCCCGCGTTGAGGGCGTCAGCCTTGCCGCCGTTCACCTTGTCGACGACGACGAGATTCGGATGGTCGACACTGCGATAGATCGCTCGGACCTCCTCTGTCGCAAACACACGCCGGACGAAGACCTCATACGGCTCGAGCCCAAACGCTTCGCGAAGGCGATCCAGCGTTCGATCGCTCGAACCGTCGTTCACGACGATGACCTCGTGCTCGGGGTACTCCAGACCGAGAAGAGACTCCACCGCCGATACGACCGAGGGCTCTTCGTCGTACGCGGCGACGATGACGCTGACGGGAATGGTGAAACGTGACACTGCGAGCACCTCGTAGTCCTGGCTCGCCGTTTCATGGCGGCGGATGCCGTTCTCGACGGCCGCGACGGCGATGAGAGCCACGTAGAGGACGTTCGTCAGCAGGAGGTATGCCAGGCAGACGAGAACCACCACGCTCAGGACGCCGGCTGTCATGCCGCCTGGACTTCCTGAGCTTCGATGCCCTCGACGCGTGTTTCTGCCGCCTCGCGCAGCTTCTCGCCGCCTGCTGCATAGATCCGCTCGAGGAGCGGGCTGCTCGGGTCGTCGACGGCGAGAAAGTCGACGAAACCGATGTCTTGCAGAACCTCGGCCGCACCGTTCCGTGCGAACGGGTCGCTGTGCGAGAGAAGCGAGAGCAGCGAGGGAACGGATTCCGTGCCAAGCCCGCGGAGCGCGTCCTTCGCAGCCGTCCGCACCCACCACCGCTCGTCGGCCAACAGACGCGTGATCGTCGGTGCGGCGGCGGCACCGAGGACGTGACCTGCAGCGCGCGCCGCATGAACGCGAACGAACCACTCCGAATCGTCGAGGCATGCGAGCGTCGCCGCACCGACGGCGTCGCCGCTATGGCGTCCGAGCGTCTCGACGGCGGCGGCGCGGACATTCGGATCCGAGTCCCAGGTGAGCGCGATCAGGCTGGACTCCCCGAGCTCAGGGTAGGGCTCGAGCAGCGTCGCGCCCCAGAAGCGCACGGCAGGGTTCCAGTCCCGCAGGAGAGGCGGGAGCTTCGGGCCCGGCGTCGGTGCCAGGCGTTCGAGCTCGGCTGCGATCCGCGAGCGTGGGCCGATTCCCTTACGAAGCTCGGAGATGAGTAGATCGATCGCCCATGCGTCGCCGATGTCGCCGAGGGCTCGGATGGCAGCGGCCGCGACACGCGGATCCGGGTCGCCGAGCACCGACCGGATGAGCCGAGGTACAGCCGGATGGTGCGCTTGCTCGAGTCGAGCAAGCGCGGCGACTCGACGCCACTTTCCCCACTCGGTCCGCGCATTTCGTGACACGCGACGGACGAGTCGCTCGGCCTCACGATCGCCGATGTCCCTCGACATCGGCTCACGCCTATGGCGCTCGTAGCGTGCGCGCCCGAGGACTACCGCCAGCGAGAGCACGATCCACGCTGGAAGGGCGAGCGCGAGCATGACAAGAGCAATGCGGAGAACGAGCGCATCCACACAGTCGTCGTCGTCGCCCTGTGAGCGCCGGGCCCTCCCTCGATCGAGGGATCCGCGGTAGCTTCCACTCCCAGCAGCGAAGACGCGGGGCCTCTAGAGGTGCGGGTCGACGAGCCGGGCAGATGTGACGTCTGGGAAAGCAGCTAAGTGGTGCGGAGCGAGCGCTCCGCGACCAGACGGCGAGCCGCTGCAGCGATGTGCTTCGCGTCGATGCGGGCCTCCGCGAGCAGTTCCTCGGGCTTGCCCGATCTCGGCATCCCCTGCACGGCGAGCGAAACGACGCGCGGAGTGTCGTCTGTATCCGCAAGGGCTGCGCGAACGGCATCGCCCAGGCCGCCCTCGGGCCAGTGGTCCTCGACGGTCACAAGTCGTCCCTGCGTCGCCTCGGCTGCGGCGAGCAGCGTCGCCATGTCGAGCGGCTTGATGGAGTACAGGTCGATGACACGCGCGGCAATCCCCTCCTCGGCGAGCACGTCGGCCGCGCGGAGCGACTCGTGCACGGTGATCCCCGCGCCGATGAGCGCGATCTCGTCGTCGTCGGACGACCGAAGCACCCGGCTCCCACCGATCGCGAACTCCTCCTCCGGCGCGTAGAGCACCCGCGTGGCCGGACGCAGTGTCCTCAGATACGAGATTCCGTCCGTCTCCGCCATGGCAGCGACGAGCCGCGCCGTCTGGTTCGCATCGCATGGATGGAGAACCGTGCTCCCGTGGATCGCGCGGAACGCGGCGATGTCCTCGAGCGCCATCTGCGACGGCCCGTCCTCGCCGATCGAGACGCCCGCATGCGAGCCGCAAAGCGAGAACGTCGCTCGGCTGATCGCCGCCATGCGGATGAAGTCGTAGGCGCGTGAGAAGAACGCGGCGAACGTGGAGACGAACGGCCGCCAACCGACGGCCTGGAGTCCGACGGCCGCCGCCACGAGCTGCTGCTCCGCGATGTACATCTCGAAGTAGCGCTCCGGGTGGGCCTTCGCGAAGGCGTCCGCGAAGGTCGAGTTCGACACCTCGCCGTCGAGGGCGACGACCTCGGGCCGCGCAGCGCCGAGCGCCGCGAGAGCGTCGCCGTAGGCCTTGCGCGTCGCAACCTCTGAGCCGAGCTCGTAGCGCGGGAGCTCGAGAGAGCCGCGTGTCGGCCTCGGCCGGGGCTGCGCATCCGGCTTCGCAACATTGACCCGGATGTCGCGTAGACCGCCGAGCTCGCCGATGGCCGCGTCCGGGTCGTCGAGCGGCTTGCCGTGGAAGCCGTTCACGTTCTCAACCGCCGCGACGCCCTTTCCCTTCGTCGTTCGTGCGACGACGACGGTCGGCTTCCCCGTGGTCGCCACCGCGCGGGAGAACGCGTCGTCTATCGCCTCGACGTCGTGGCCGTCGACTTCGATGGCGTTCCAGCCGAAAGCTTCGGCGCGCGCGACGTGGACGTCGAGATCCCAGCCGACCATCGTCTCGCCGCGCTGGCCGAGCCGGTTGACGTCGATGATCGCCGTCAGGTTGTCGAGCTCGAAGTGCGCGGCGTGCTCGAACGCCTCCCACATCGAGCCCTCGGCCATCTCGCTGTCGCCGCACACAACCCAGACGCGGTTCCGCAAATGCTCGAGGTGCTTGCCGGCGATCGCCATCCCGACGCCGATCGGCAGGCCCTGACCGAGCGATCCCGTCGCCACGTCCACCCAGGGGATGCGGGGCGTAGGATGCCCCTCGAGCATGCTCCCGAGCTTGCGGTAGTCGAGGATCTCCTCGTCGGAGACGACGCCCGCCGCACGGTAGATCGCGTACACGAGCGTCGATGCGTGCCCCTTGGAGAAGACCAGCCGGTCGTTCGCGGGGTTCTTCGGGTCGGAGAAGTCGTAGCGCAGATAACCGTCGACGAGGACGGCGAGGAGATCGGCCGCCGACATCGCGGAGGTCGGATGCCCCGACTCGGCGGCGGCGCTCATGCGAACGGAGTCGACCCGGAACTGCTGCCCCAAGGCTCGTCTGCGCTCGACGGCGTCCATGCGGCCATTCTAGGCGGCTGCTTCCGGCGCTCGTCGCCCGGTAACGTTCACAGCGATGGCAGCCAGCCGCCTCCACGAGCTCTCCACGCACGGCGTCAGCGTGTGGATCGACTCGCTCTCCCGCGAGATGCTCGAGACGGGCGAGCTCGCGCGGCTCATCGAGGAGGACGCCGTCGTCGGCGTGACCTCGAACCCGACGATCTTCGAGAAGGCGCTGTCGACCGGCGACTGGTACGACGAGCAGCTTCGCGCCGAGCTCGAGCGCACGGGCGACACGAGGGAGGCCTTCTTCGCACTCGCCGTCGAGGACGTCAGCCGCGCCTGCGACCTCCTGCGGCCGGTGTGGATGCGGACGGACGGTGTCGACGGATTCGTCTCCCTCGAGGTCGATCCCGATCTCGCGTACGACCGCGATGCGACCTTCGAGCAGGCGAGGCGACTGACCGAGCTCGTCGATCGTCAGAACCTCTTCGTGAAGATTCCCGCCACGGTTCCAGGCCTCGGCGCGATCGAGGACTCGATCGCGGCAGGGCGCTCGATCAACGTCACGTTGATCTTCTCGCTCCAGCGCCATGCCGCCGTCGCCGAGGCCTACGTGCGCGGGCTCGAGCGGTTGGTCGTCGCCGGAGGCGATCCGACCCACGTCGCATCGGTCGCGAGCTTCTTCGTCTCGCGCGTCGACACCGAGGCGGACCGCCGGCTCGAGGAGGCCGGGCGCGAGGATCTCCAGGGGCGCCTTGCCGTCGACAACGCCAAGCTCGCGTACCAGCACTACCTGGAGACGTTCTCCGGCCCTCGCTGGGAGGCGCTCGCCGCGCGGGGCGCGCGGCCGCAGCGCTGTCTCTGGGCGTCGACCTCGACGAAGAACCCCGCGTACCGCGACGTCCTCTACGTGGAGGAGCTGATCGGCCCTG
>JBOHBA010000149.1:0-4831 GCA_050698095.1 Gaiellaceae bacterium | reverse complement strand
GCCGACGAGTGCTCCACCCGCCCAGAGGCCGAGCAGCGCCGCCGTGAAGCCCTTTGCGACGTCCAGCAACGCGACCGCCGAGCCCAGCCTCCGCCCGTAGACGCGGAACACGTTCGACGCGCCGACGTTCCCGCTTCCGCTCGAGCGAATGTCCTCGCCACGAAAGATGCGAGGCAGCCAATACCCGAACGGCAGCGAGCCGAGGACGTACCCGCCCAGTACGGCGAGCGCCTGGATCACGGGCTACTCGGTCGGGACGCTGTAGGCGTCAACCCAGTGGTTGACGACGCCCCAGTCGAGGTTCCGGAGGAACGCCTCGATGTAGGCCCCACGGTCGGTCTGGTAGTCGAGGAAGTACGCATGCTCGTAGACGTCGAGCGCGACGAGCGGTGTCGCGTTCCAGACGGGGAACGTGTTCTGGGCGTCGCCGACGTAGTTGAAGAGGCGCCCCTCGTCCCAGTCGTACGCCGTCCACGCCCACCCGCGGCCGGCCATCCCCGTCGCTCTGAGATCGGCTCTCCAGGCCTCCGCGGAGCCGAAGTCGCGTTCGATGAGCCCGCCGATCGCGCCGTCGGGATCGCCGCCTTCGCCGCCCAGATGCTCGAAGTAGATCTCGTGGTTCTTGATCCCCCCGACTGCGAATGTCAGGTCGACCTTCAGTGCGCGAAGCTCGGAGTAGACCTGGTTCGCAGCGCCGAGATCGACACCCGGAAGCCGCCCGAGGATCTCGTTTCTCTTCGTGACGTACCCCTGGTAGAGGCGGTAGTGCGCTTCGATCGTCGTGCGCGAGATGCCGTCGAGCTCGAGGAGCGCAGGCTTCAGCTCCCGTGGCTTGATCTCGACGAAGTTGGTCATTCGCGGGCTCCTTGGGCTCGACGGAACGTCGCGGAGCATATCCTTCTCCCCGACGATCACCCGAGAAGAGGAGCAGCCCGATGGCATACAGCGTTCCCGATCTTTCGTACGCGTTCGACGCCCTGGAGCCGCACATCGACGCGCGCACGATGGAGATTCACCACGACAAGCACCACGCCGCGTACGTAACCAACCTGAACGCCGCGCTCGAAGGCTCAGAGTGGGCGGAGCAGCCGATCGAGACCGTCCTCACGAGCCTCGACTCCATCCCCGAGGACAAGCGCATGGCCGTCCGCAACAACGGTGGCGGACACGCGAACCACACGCTCTTCTGGGAGATCATGGGCCCGAACGGAGGCGGCGATCCGTCTGGAGCGCTCGCGGACGCGATCGCGACTACGTTCGGGGGTCTCGACGACCTCAAAGCGGCCGTGAACGACGCCGGCGTCAAGCGGTTCGCCTCCGGCTGGAGCTGGCTCGTCTGGGACGGAACGGGGCTCATGGTCAAGTCCACACCGAACCAGGACACGCCGGTCATGGACGGGGAGACTCCGCTCCTGGGCATCGACGTGTGGGAGCACGCCTACTACCTCAACTACCAGAATCGCCGTCCCGACTACCTCGCCGCCTGGTGGAACGTCGTGAACTGGGACGCTGTTGCCGCTCGATACGAGGCTGCCCGGTAACCGAAGCGCAAACCGGCCCGAGCGCGAGCGCGTAGCAATCGGCGTGGCTACGTCGCTCGCGATCCGGGTCGGCTCGTTTCGCACAGTCGCGGTGATCAGGGAACACGTGGACGGATCCGAGCCCTCAGACGGCCAGCTCATCGAGCGCGTCGGATCGGGCGACACGCGCGCGTTCGACGAGCTCCATCGCAGGTACGCGCGGTCCGTGCTCGGGCTCGCGCTCCGCCGGCTCGGGGATCGCGGACGGGCCGAGGACGCGTCGCAGGAAGTTTTCGTCGCGATCTGGCGCTCCGCAAGCACGTTCGACCCCGGCCGCGGGAGCGGCGCTCCCTGGGTCTATGCCGTCGCGCGGAACGCCATCACCGACGGCCTGCGCAGGACGCCGAGCCCTGCCGCCGAGCTCGAGGACGGGCCCAGCAGCGAGCCCGATCCATCCGAGGAGGCGGAGGCCTTGTGGACCGCATGGCGAGTGCATCGCGCGCTCGAGGTCCTCCCGGAGCACGAGCGCCCCGTGATCGAGCTGGCGTACTGGCGCGGCCTCTCGCAAAGCGAGATCGCCCAGGAGCTCGAAATCCCGCTCGGCACGGTGAAGACGCGCACGCGAAGCGCGCTCGCGCGCTTGGCGGACGCCCTCGAGGGGGAGCTTCGATGACCGAACGTGGGCCCGACTTCGACACCATCGTCGGCTCGGATCTCGACCCGGCCGAACGAGCGCGACTGCGCCGCGTGCACGAGTTGCTGATCGAGGCGGGCCCTCCGCCCGAGCTCGGCGCCGGAGCGACCGTCGTCGCGCTCCGCCCGCGAAGGCGACGGGTCGCGCTGGTCGCGCTGGCTGCGGCGCTGGGTCTCGGACTGTTCGGGGCTGGATGGGCTGTGGGGCATGGTGATGAGCCTGGCACGTTCGACGTCGTGACGATGACCGGATCCCCGTACACGACCGGGCTGAGCGCCTCGCTCACGATCTTCGATGCCGACGAGGCCGGAAACTGGCCGATGGAGCTCGAGATCGAGGGGCTCGAGCCGTCGGGCGATGATCGGCCATATGAGCTGTGGCTTACGCGGAAGGGCAAGCTCGCCGCTCCCTGCGGCAGCTTCCTCGCCGAGCCCGGCGGCCGGACGGTCGTCCCCCTCAACGCGCCCTACCGACTCAAGGACTTCGACGGCTGGGTCGTCGTCGTGGAGGGCTCGGAGTCGCCGCTCCTTACGACGTGACCGTGGCCGCCGGGCGAGCGGCTATCGTCGATCTCGACGTGTCCGGCCCAGTCCGCAGCCAGTACGAGGAGTTCATGCGCCACGTCTTCACGACGGGCGTGCGCAAAGCAGACCGCACGGGCACGGGAACGGTCAGCGTCTTCGGCTACCAGATGCGCTTCGATCTGCGCGAGGGGTTCCCGCTCGTGACGACCAAGAAGGTGCACTTCCCGTCAGTGGCCAAGGAGCTCCTCTGGTTCCTGCGCGGGGACGGCAACGTCGGCTGGCTCCAGGATCAGGGTGTCACGATCTGGGACGAGTGGGCCGACGCAGACGGCGAGCTCGGGCCGGTCTACGGCGTCCAGTGGCGCAGCTGGCAAACCCTCGACGGCGGTCACGTCGACCAGATCGCCGAGGTCGTGCGCCTGCTCCGGGACGAACCAGACTCGCGGCGCATCGTCGTCAGCGCGTGGAACGTCGCCGACCTTCCGGAGATGGCCCTCATGCCGTGTCACGCGCTCTTCCAGTTCCACGTGGCCGACGGTCGCCTGAGCTGCCAGCTCTACCAGCGAAGCGCGGACGTGTTCCTCGGCGTCCCGTTCAACATCGCGAGCTACGCGCTCCTGACACACATGCTCGCGCAACAGTGTGATCTCGAGGTCGGCGACTTCGTCTGGACCGGAGGCGACTGCCACATCTACGACAACCACCGCGACCAGGTCGAGACGCAGCTGTCACGGGCGCCGTTTCCGTACCCCTCGCTTCAGCTGCGCCGCCGGCCGCCGTCGATCTTCGACTACTCCTTCGACGACTTCGAGGTCATCGACTACCACCACCATCCGGCGATCCGCGCGCCGGTCGCCGTGTGATCATTGCGCTGGTCGCCGCCGTGGCGCGCGGTGGCGTGATCGGACGGGACGGCGGGCTGCCCTGGCGGCTGCCCGAGGACCTGGCCCGATTTCGCGCGGTCACCCTCGGTCACGCGGTCGTGCTGGGTCGGCGAACCTGGGACTCGCTCCCGGACCGCTTCCGGCCACTGCCTGGACGTCGAAACGTCGTCGTCACCCGGAACGTCTCGTGGCAGGCCGAGGGAGCCGAGCGGGTCCCGTCTCTCGAGGAGGCGTGGAAGCTGCTCGCGGGCGAGGAGCGCGTCTGCGTGATCGGAGGCGGAGAGATCTTCGCGGCGGCGCTGCCGCTCGCCGATCAGCTCTTGTTGACCGAGATCGAGCTCGACGTCGCAGGCGACACCCACTTCCCGGACTGGGAGCGCGGCGAGTTCGAGGAGGTCTCGCGCGAGCCGCATGTCTCGAAGGACGGGACACCGTTCGCGTTCGTCACGTACGAAAGGACGCGTCCCGACTAGATGCTAGGCACTACAATCCCGATAAGCTCGGCACTACAATGGACGCGTGGAAGTCGGCATCCGCGAGCTGCGCCTCAACCTGAGCCGCTACGTCGCACGCGCGCGGACGGGCGCTGAGGTCATCGTCACCGATCACGGTCACCCGGTTGCGCGCCTCGGACCGGTTACCGAGGAGGAAGCGCACTACGCGCGTCTCGTTCGCGAAGGCGTTGTCACTCCGGCGAAGCGGAAGAAGCGCACGTCTCTCCCGCCCCCGATCCCACTCGTGGGCGAAGGCCCGCTGGTCAGCGAGATGGTGCTAGAGGATCGTCGCTGATCGCATACTTCGACTCGTCGGCCTTCGTCAAAGTCCTCCTGCGCGAGCCAGGCTCAGATCAGTCGCGAGAGATCTTCTTCACCTCGACGCGGGTCTTCTCATCCCGACTGCTCGTACCCGAAGCGTCAGCAGCCCTTGGCCGGGCAACACGAACCGGAAGGCTCGGCACACGCTCGGCAACGAAAGCCCGGGATCTCGCACGATCCTTACTGGAAGAGATCACGCTGGTCGAAGTCAGCGCCGTGCTCGCAGATCGGGCGTGGGATCTGGCGAGCACGCTCGCCCTGCGCGGTTACGAAGCAGTGCATCTCGCATCGTTCGAACGCGTCGAATCTGAGAACACGGTTCTCGTCACCTCGGATGGCGACTTGGCCCGCGCCGCCCTCTCGCTCGGCCACGCCGTCGCCGTACCAGCCTGAG
>JBOHBA010000148.1:0-3366 GCA_050698095.1 Gaiellaceae bacterium | reverse complement strand
CGAGGTGACATCCCGATCGCCGAGCTGGAGCGCGATCCACGCGGCCCCGACCGCGCCCAGATAGAGCTGCCCCTCGGCGCCGATGTTGAAGAGCTGCATCCGAAAGGCCGCCGCGGCCGCGAGCCCGGTGAACAGGATCGGCGTCCCCGAGATGAGGGTCGCCGACATCGCCCCGTTCCCGGTGAACCCGGCGTCGACGATCTCCCGGTAGGTCTCCCAGGGGTCGTGTCCCGTCAGCGCCAGCACGATCCCCATCACTGCGAAGGCCACGACGAGCGAGCCGACCGGCACGGCAACGGACAGCCACCACGGCTGCAGGAGGCGACGCTCGAGCTTCACTCGCTCGCGCCTCCGGCCATGAGCAGCCCGATCTCCTCGATCGATGCTGCCCCGGCCCGAAGCTCGCCCACGATCCGGCCCTCGTAGATGACGAGGATGCGGTCGGCGAGCGCGCGGATCTCGTCGAGATCCTCGCTCAGCAGCAGGATCGCGACGCCACGCGCGGCGGCTTCCCGCAAGTACGAGTGCACCGTCTCGATCGCGCCGACGTCGAGCCCGCGCGTCGGCTGGGCGACGACGAGGACGCGCGGGTCGTCCTGAAACTCCCGCCCGAGGACGAGCTTCTGGAGATTGCCGCCCGAGAGGTTCCGCACCGGCGTTCCGGGCCCCGGGGTCTTCACGTCGTAGCGCCCGATGATGCCGACGGCCGTATCGCGCATACGTCGGAGGGCGAGGAGCGGCCCGCGTGAGTACGCGCGCCGGCGGTACGTCTTGATGACGACGTTGCTCGTGACGCTCAGGCTCGGGGCGAGCCCGGTTCCGAGACGGTCCTCCGGCACGTGGGCGACGCCCGCGCGGATCGCCTCGCGCGGATCGCCGCCCTTGAGGCGCCGGCCGGCGACTCGGACGCTCCCGGCGTCGGTGTCGCGCATCCCCGACAACGCTTCGGCGAGCTCACGCTGGCCGTTGCCCGCCACACCGGCGATGCCGACGATCTCGCCTTCGCGGACAGAGAAGGAGACATCGGAGACGGCTGTCTTGCTCCGATCGCCCGAGACCGACAGCCCCTCCACCTCGAGCGTGTGGACCATCCCCAGCTCCCTCGCCTGCGCGAGCGGTTGTGCGACGTCGACCTCGCGCCCGACCATCAGCGCCGCAAGAGAGCGTGGCGTGGAAGCCGCGGCCTCGACCGTGGTCACGGTTCGGCCGCCGCGCAACACGGTCACGCGATCGGCGGCCGCCTTCACCTCGTGGAGCTTGTGCGAGATGAAGACGACGGTCTTTCCTTCGCCAGCCATCGCGCGCAGGGTTCCGAAGAGCGTCTCGGCCTCCTGCGGCGTGAGCACGGCCGTCGGCTCGTCCATGATCAGGATGCGGGCCTCGCGATAGAGCGCCTTGAGGATCTCGACGCGCTGCTGCTCGCCGACCGAGAGCTGCCAGATCTTCGCCTTCGGATTCACGGCCAGCCCGTAGCGCAGGCTCAGCTCGTCCACGCGCTTCTCGGTGGCGGACGAGCGCAGGATGACACGGCGCCCCTCGCCGCGGTGATCGCCGAGGACGACGTTCTCCGCGACCGAGAACGGCTCCACGAGCCGGAAGTGCTGGTGCACCATGCAGATTCCGGCATCGAGGGCGTCGCGCGGTGAGTGGAATCGAACGGCCTCTCCGTAGAGCTCGATCTCGCCCTCGTCCGGGCGGTAGAGCCCGGTCAGGATGTTCGAGAGAGTCGTCTTGCCGGCGCCGTTCTCGCCGAGGAGCGCGTGCACCTCTCCCGCCGCGGCCTCGAACGTCACCCCTTCGTTCGCCACCACTCCGGGAAACCGCTTCGTGATTCCCTTCATCGAGACGGCCGGAGGTGGAGAGGCGCCGGGCGAACCGGCGCCTCTCTCGTTCACTACATTCGCGGGGTCGTGCTCCCCCACCCGCCTAGCCCGGAGGCGCGACCGACGAGACCTTCCCGATCACACCCTTGGCGAGCCACTGCATCGAGTAGAGATCCGGAAGCACCTTGAGCGTCTTTCCGGCCGGCACCATGACCTTGCCCTTCTGGTCGTACAGCGGGCCCGTGAAGACGTTGAAGGTGCCCGCGACGATGGCCTTGCGCTTCGCTGCGATGGCCGCCTTCGTCTTGGCCGAGACCTTCGGGCCGTACGGAGCGAGGCCGGTGAAGCCGTCCTTGATCGTCCCGTAGTAGAAACCCGACTTCCACGTCCCGTTGATGGCCGCCCTGACGCGCTTGACGTAGTACGGGCCCCAGTTGTAGACGGCTGCGGTGAGCCACTGCTTCGGCGCCGTCTTCCGAGCGTCGGAGTCGTAGCCGACCCACGGGACGCCCTTCGACTCTGCGACCACACCCGCCGCCGGACTGTCGACGTTCTGGCCGAGCACGTCGACGCCCGCTGATATGAGGTTCTTGGCTGCGGCCGTCTCCTTCGGCGGCGAGTACCACGAGTTCGTCCAGATCAACCTGACCTTGGCCGCCGGGTTCGTCGCCTGGGCTCCGAGGGCGAACGCGTTGATGTGACGCACGACCTCCGGAATCCCGAACGGGACGACGTAGCCGATCAGGTTCTTCTTGCTCGCAGCGCCCGCGGCCATCCCGGACAGGTAGATCGTGTCCTCGCCCGCGCCGAAGTATTCGGACTGGTTCTTCTTGATCTGCAAGCCCGTCGCCTGCTCGAACAGGATGTCCGGGTACTTCTTGTACAGCTGGCCGTTCACGCCGTTCTCGAACATGCCGAACGAGCAGCCGAAGATCATGTCATAGCCCTCGCGAGCGAGGCCCGCGACGACCTGAGGGACCTGCGCGTTCGAGAAGATGTTCTCCTTGTAGGTCGTCTCCACCTTGCTCCCGAGCGCCTTCTCGATGGCGAGGCGGCCTCTGTCGTGCGCCTGCGACCAGCCACCGTCGTTGTGCGGCCCTGGATAGATGAAGGCGATCTTGAAGGGCTCCTGCTCGGAGCTCGCCGTACCGCCGCCCGCGAGCGCGAGCGCAGTCACGGCGGCCGCCAGCACAAGCCCGCCTGCCACGTACTTCCTTCTCATCTGCTCCTCCTGTCCCGCCTGCCGACTGACGGGCCGACTATACGGCAGTGCCGACCACGGCGAGCGCGATCGCCGACCGTATTACGCTAGACGGATGGAGATGCTTCAGCGCCGCCTCGCGGTTGCGCGAGGGGACGAGCCGGCCGACCTCGTCGTACGGGGCGGGCGCGTCCTCTCCGTCTTTACGAAGGAGTGGCTGGACGTCGACGTCGCGATCGCGGACGGAGTCGTCGCGGGGCTCGGGAGCTACGAGGGGGCGGAGACGCTCGCTGCGTCGGGCAAGTGGATCGTTCCCGGATTCATCGACGCCCATATGCACCT
>JBOHBA010000147.1:0-4094 GCA_050698095.1 Gaiellaceae bacterium | reverse complement strand
TCTGTGCCCCGGTCGAACAGCATCACGACGTCCGAGAGCTGAGGAACCGACTTCGAGCGAATCGTGTCCAGGCCCGGCAGCCCGATGAGCGATTGCTCGATCGGGACCGTGACGAGCTCCTCCGTCTCCTCGGCCGAGAGCCCGATCGTGACGGTCTGGACCTCGATCTTGGGCTGCGAGAACTCGGGGAAGACGTCCACCGGCGAGTCGCGCAGCGTCGCGCCGCCGACCGCGATCAGCGCGACGCCGGCCGCGACGACGAGGTAGCGGAACTTCAGGCTGGCACCGACGATCCAACGCATCATGGCTCTCTACTCCCCTTCCCCTTCGTCGACGGTTGGATCACTGACCGAGGCCCAGCTCGGCGCCGTACAGCTCGGCCACACCGACGGTCGCGACCTTTGCTCCGGCCGCCGGCCCTTTCGACAGGTACGCGTTCGCGCCGTCGATCCGGTCGACGACGATGGCTTGACGCGTGAACGTCAGCGACTCGGTGTTGACGTAGGCCCAGGTGTCGCCGGTCGGCCCGTAGAGAACGGCCGCGTACGGGATGACCTTGCCGGCAGCACCTGCCTTCACCGCCGCCGTCTGGATGTCGAGCCGTTCCACCGCCTTCTCGGTCAAGCTGACGGTACTCAGGTCGGTGCCCTCGATCAGCTCGACCGTGGCGGGTCCGCTCGCCTCCTCCGAGGAGCTCGAGCTCCCGCCGCACGCCGTGAGGAGCAGTGGGAGAACCACCGCAATCGCGACGATCAATGGAATCCGATGGCGCATTTCTCTTCCTCCCAGCGCTCGATGTGAATGCGATTTGCTCATGTGCTCGGCTCCGGCCGGACGTTCTGGTGCATTGCGACCCCTGCGGCGATGGGTGCCCCGTCGCGCGGATCGAGATCCGCGAGCAGGTCCTGCCGCGACCGCTCCTCCTCAGCCTCGGCCACGAAGCCGGCGCCGAAGCGGAGGTAGAGGGCAGGGAGAACGATCAGGTTGAGCAACGTCGACGTCACGAGCCCTCCCACCAGGACCAGAGCCATCGAGTGGGCGACCTCGTACCCTGCGATTCCGCCGCTCACGATGAACGGTGTGAGCGCCAGAGCCGTTGCCAGAGCGGTCGTCAGGATCGGCGCCAGCCGGTCGAGCGCACCGCGGAGAACGAGGCCCGGTCCGAACTCCTCTCCGGCGAGCTGGAGCCGACGGAAGCGCTCGATCAGCAGGATGCCGTTGCGGGCTCCGATTCCGAACACCGCGAACAGCGCGATCGCCGAGCCGAACGTGAGCGAGCCGCTGTCCACGATGGCCACCATCAGGAGGCCTCCCGTGACCGCAGCCGGGAACGCCAGGAAGCAGAGCGTCGCGAGACGCCAGCTGCCGAAGCAGGCCTGTAGAAGCAGGAAGATCCCGATGAGAGCGGCAATCGCGAGGCCGAACAAACGGCCCGTGGGCTGGCCACCTGTAGCGAGCACGTCGGTCGTGTACTCGAGCGGGAACTGCATCTCGGCGAGCGTGCTCTCGACGTCCCGCGCGACGGCATCGCGGTCGCCGCTCACGCTGGCCCCGATGTCGAGGTAGCGCGAGACGCCCTGGCGCCGGACGATCGTCGGATTCGGTGCGATCCGCACGTCCGCGACGTCACCCACGCGCACATGGCGGCCGTCGGGCGTCTCGATCAGGAGCGGACGGATGCTCGTGAGGCTCGAGCGCGTCGCCGGTGTGCCCCAGACCACGACCTCGAACACCTTCTGCTGCTCGAAGAGGTTGCCCACGTGGATGCCCCCGAGCAGCGTCGCGGCTGCGCGGCGAACGTCGCCGGGCTTGATCCCCACGGCATCGGCGGCGGCCAGGTCGACCTCGACCTCGACCGTCGGTTCCTGTGCGGGGACGTCGACACGCGCATCCTCCACGCCGTCGACGCCCGCGATCTCCTGCCTCACACGCTCCGCCTGCGTTTGAAGGACCTCCGGCTCCTCGCCGTACAGGCGGACGGTGACGTCACCAGCCGCATCCCTGCGCGAAAGCACCTCTCGGGCGCGATCGTTCGAGAACGCCGCGAGATTCCTCGACAGGCCGGGGTAGCCGCTCACGACGTCACGAATCGAGCCCACGGTCGCGTCGTAGTCGGCCGACGTATCGATCGACACCCACAGCTCGGCCGTGTTGACGTTGGCGGACAGGTCCGACCCGATGGCGCGGCCGACATGGGCGCCGACGTCCTCGACGCCCTCGACCGAGCGAAGCTCGCGAGCCGCCAGCGCGGTGACGCGGTTCATCTCAGGCAGCGACGTCCCGGGCGCGCTGTCCCATCGGATCAGCAGCTGCTCCTCCTTGAAGCTCGGAAGCAGCGACGTCGACAGGAACGGCAGCGTCGCGCAGGTTGCCACCACGACGGCGCCGGCCGCGACGTAAACCCAGCGTGACTGGCGAAGCGCGCCCCCGAGCACGCTCTCGTAGCCGCGCTTCAACCAGGCGACCACGGGGGACTCTCGCTCGAAAGCGCCTCGAGACAGGAGAAGTGCCGCGAGTGCGGGCGTCACCGTCATCGAGACCACCATCGATGCGAGGAGCGCGAGCAGGAACGCGCCTGCCAGGTCGGGGAAGAACGAGCCCGCAAGGCCGTTCATGAAGAAGGCCGGCAGCAGCGCGAGCGCGACGACGAGCGTCGCGTATGTCGTCACGCCCCTCACCTGCGCCGTCGCGCCGACGATCACGGCCTCCGTCGTTGCGCCGTCCTCTTCCTGGTGGTGCTTGCGTAGCCGGCGGGTGACGTTCTCGACGCCGATGACGCCGTCGTCGATCGCAAAGGCGAGTGCCGCGATGAGCCCGACCAGGATGATCGCGTTCATCGTCGTCCCGAGCAGCCACAGCACGATCGCAGCTGCGACCAGCGAGAGCGGGATCGTGACCAGGGCGATAAAGGCCGTCCGCAGCCGGAAGAAGAACGCTCCGAGGACGAGCGCGAGCAGCACGCCTCCGACGATCAGCGCGAGCGTGAGATTCTCGAACGCGGTGTCGATGTACGACGCCGGCCGGTAGACGGTCGTGTCGAGCTCGACGCCGGCGAGGCCGGGCGCCATGGCAGCGATCGCCGACTCGAGCCCGCGAGTGACCTCGAGCGTGCTCGCCTCGGGGAGCTTCTCGACGACGAACAGGAGGTCACCGCTTCCGCCCGAGACGTTCGCATCACCGATGAGCGGCTGGTTGCCCTCGACGACCGTCGCGACGTCTCCGAGGGAGAGCTGCCTCGCGCCGGTGTCCTCGAGTCGCACCTTCGAGAGGTCGCCGGGCGAGCTGAGCGGCGAGAGGTGCTGAATGCCGAGGCGCTGGTTCGGCGTGTCGATGAAGCCGCCGGTGCCGGGCGTCGACGCCTCGACGAAGGTCAGCGGCGAGAACCAGAGCGCGTTGGCCGTGCTCTCGATCACCTGAATCAGGCTCACGTTCATGTCTCGGAGGTGCTCCGGGTCGACCTGGACCTGAAGCTGCCGATCCCGGAAGCCCCACGTCGACACGTTGGCGACTCCCTCGACGCCGACGAGGCGCGGTGCGATCGTCCAGCGAGCGAGCACGCCCATCTCGATCGGCGAGAGCGACTTCGTGGACGCCCCGACCATCAGCACGCGGTTCGTCGCCGACAGAGGCTGCAGCATTTGAGGCGGCTTCGACACGTTGGGCAGAGCGTGCGCCTGCGTCAGTCGCTCCGCGACGACCTGCCTGGCTCGGTAGAGGTCGGTTCCGGGCTCGAACTGCATGAAGATCCGCGACAGGCCCGGTAGCGACTCCGAGCGGATCTCCTCGACGAACGCGACGCCGACGAGCAGGTCCTGCTCCATCGGCACGGTGATGAGCTGCTCCACCTCGTCCGCCGAAAGACCGAGCGCCTCCGTCTGGATCTCGACGGTGGGCGGGACGAACTCCGGCAGCACGTCGACCGGCATGTCGCGTAGCTGCGACACGCCGATGACGAGCGTCGCCGCACCAAGAGCCACGACCAGGAGCCGGAACCTCAGGCTCGCACCAACGATCCAACGCATCATGTCTCGCGACCTCCCAGCCGAGTCGAGCTTCCGATTTCACGTGCCCGCGGCAGACAGAACCGCGGCCGC
>JBOHBA010000146.1:0-5541 GCA_050698095.1 Gaiellaceae bacterium | reverse complement strand
CGCGCAGCTTCCGCTCCGAGCGCATGATCCGGTTGAGCTTCTCGACGACGTGCACGGGCATGCGGATCGTCCGCCCCTTGTCCGCGATCGCCCGGGCGACCGCCTGGCGGATCCACCACGTCGCGTAGGTCGAGAACTTGAACCCCTTGCGATAGTCGAACTTCTCCGCTGCCCGAACGAGCCCGATCGTGCCCTCCTGGATCAGGTCGAGGAACGGGAGGCCCTGGTTTCTGTAGCGCTTGGCGATCGAGACGACGAGCCGCAGGTTCGCCTCGACCATCGCCTGCTTCGCCGCGTGCTCGCCGCGCTCGATGCGCTTCGCGAGCTCGACCTCCTGCGCGGCGGTCAGGAGCGGAACCTTGCCGATGTCCTTGAGGAAGAGCTGCAGCGCATCGGTCGTGATCTCCGTATCCGGCTCGATCTCGGGCTCGGTTTCGCCTTCGGGCGTGACGACCGCGATCCGCGCCTCCTCGAGCGCCGCGTAGAACTCGTCCATCTGCGCGGGCTCGAGCTCGAGCTCGTCGAGCGCTAGCGCGACCTCGTCGGCGTCGAGGCTGCCGGTGCGATATCCGCTCTCGAGCAGCCGCTGAGCCTCGTCCGTCGCGAGGATGTCCTCGATCGGAGTTCGAGTGGTCGCGCCTTTGTGTTCTCCTCCGGCCAGTGCAACCCCCCTTCGCGACGGCGGTCACACCGTAGTCGCAGGTGCGGCCGTCGTCAAAGCGGTGTCCGGTCTTGCATTCCGACATGTGTGCCGAGCGTGTGCCGATCGCGGCGGCGGAGCCGCCCCTCGCTCCAGCCTGGGACGGTGTCTCGACCACTGCGGCTCGATCTCCCCAACGCAATCCGCCACGTCACGTCGCGTGGAAACGCCCGCGAGTCCGTCTATCGCGATTCGATCGCGGGATATCCGATTCGGACAGGCCGCTACGAGCGGGCGCGGCGGATGGTCTCGAGATAGCGATCGGCCTCGCGCGCCAGCGGTGAGCTCGGCTGCGAGCGCGCGGCCAGCCCGAACTGACGTTGCGCTGCCTCGATTCGCCCCGTCCAAAGAAGCAGCACGCCGAGGTGGAAGCGCACCGACGGCTCGTTCGGGTACGTGCGCGTGAGCGGCCCGAGGCGGCCGAACGCCCGCTCCGGAGCATCCTTGTCGAAGCGGCCGGTCGCGTCGGCGACCTGCGCTTCGACCTCGCCCGGCGCGCGCCGCGCCGCATCAGTGAAGACCCGCGAGGCGGAGACCGGCCGCCCGACCCGCTGGAGTCCGACGCCGTAGAGCAGGCGCTCCCGAACGCCCCCTCGCTCCGCCGCGCGACGGAGCGCCTCGAGCTGCCGCTCGGGCGCAAGGCGCGTGATCTCCGGCGACGCCGCGAAGGACGGAATGAAGGCGGGCAAGCCGCGGGGAAGCTGCGGATGCAGCAGATTCCCGGCGACGATCGCGTACGGCGTGTCCGGCTCGGCGTCCAACGCCGCGCGCCACGCGGCGACCGGATCCCCCTGGTTCGCCCAGAGCCGGGCAAGGCCGAGGTGAAGCTGGACGACCGCGATCTCCGGGTACAGCTTCGCGAGCTGCTCGAGCCGGTCGAGGGAGCGCTCCGGCCACGATGCGAGCGCCGAGCCGACCTTGGCTTCGAGCGAGTTGTGCTCGGCAAAGAGAGCAGCCGCGACCTCGACCTCCCCGCGCCCGTACGCAGCCGCCGCGCGCGCGAGATCCCGCGCCTCCAGGTCGGCGCGGAACCCGAGCGCGAACGAGAGCGGCGGGCGGCCTTCGCGCAGCTCCGGCTCAGGCATCGTCGCCCCGGAGTCGCCTCCAGAGGAGACCGCTGCGACCCCGACGACGCCGGCAGCCGCCACCGCCACGCCTGCCACGAGGAGGATGACGCGGCGGCGAGGGCTCACCGTGCGACGATAGCCGCGACCTCCTCGCTATAGTTCCGAAAGTAATGGCGACCTACCGCGAGCTGCTGGCACGGGTGAAGGACGAGATCGACGAGATCTCGACGGTCGAGGCGCACGAGCGCCTCGAGTCGTCGGATCGGCCGCTGTTCGTGGACGTGCGCGAGCCGGACGAGTGGGACGAAGGACATATCCCCGGCGCGATCTACACGGGCCGGGGCCGGCTCGAGCAGCGGATCGAAGGGCTCGTGCCCGACAAGAGCCGCGAGCTCTGCGTCTACTGCTCCGCAGGATCGCGCTCTGCCTTCGCGGCGAAAGCGCTCGAGGAGCTCGGCTACCTCAACGTCGTCAACCTCGCCGGCGGATTCGCCGACTGGAAGCGCAACGGCTTCGACGTGACCATCCCGCGCGTGCTGTCCCCGGAGCAGCGCTCTCGGTACAGCCGCCACCTCCTCATCCCGGAGGTCGGCGAGGAGGGACAGCAGCGGCTGCTCGACGCACGCGTCCTCCTCGTCGGAGCCGGCGGCCTCGGCTCACCAGCGTCGCTCTACCTGGCGGCGGCCGGGGTCGGAACGCTCGGGATCATCGACGCTGACGTCGTCGACGAGTCGAACCTCCAGCGTCAGATCGTCCACTCGACCGAGCGGCTCGGCGAGGCGAAGGTCCTCTCCGCGAAGCGCACGCTCGAAGGACTCAACCCGGACGTGAAGGTCGTGCCGTTCCAGGAGCGGCTGACGTCGGAGAACGTCGAGCGGATCCTCGCCGACGGCTGGGACGTGATCGTCGACGGCGCCGACAACTTCCCGACCCGCTACCTCGTGAACGACGCGTCGGTCTGGCACGGAATCCCGGTGGTTCACGGCTCGATCTTCCGCTTCGAGGGCCAGGTCACGGTATTCGCGCCGGGCGACGGGCCGTGCTACCGCTGCCTCTTCCCCCAGCCGCCACCCGCCGAGCTCGCGCCGAGCTGCGCCGAGGGCGGTGTCCTCGGAGTGCTCCCCGGGATCATCGGGTCGATCCAGGCCAACGAGACGCTGAAGCTGATCCTCGATCGCGGCGACTCGCTTTCCGGGCGGCTCCTCCTCTTCGACGCGCTCGGAACGACGCTCGACGAGGTCACGGTGCGCAAGAACCCCGACTGCCCGGTCTGCGGCGACAGCCCGACAATCACGGACTACATCGACTACGTCGAGTTCTGCAACGCTCCTGTGCGCTTCTGATGGCCGCGGTTCGCATCCCACCGACACTGAGAGCCGAGGTCGGCGGCTCTCGTGAGCTCGAGGCGCACGGAGATACCGTGGCAGAGGTCATCGACGATCTCGTCGAGCGCTTTCCGACGCTCGGCGCGCAGCTGCTCGACAACGGAGAGCTCGCGTCCTACCTGAACGTCTACCTCGGCGGCGAGGACATTCGGACGCGCGACGGGCTCGATACGCCGGTGCGTCACGGGGACCAGCTCATTCTGCTCCCGGCCATGGCCGGTGGAAACTAGGGCGCACGCAGGGTCGGTCCTCGACCTCGTCGGGTCGACCCCGCTCGTCCAGCTCCAGCGCCTCTCACCGAAGCCGTCCGTCCGTATCTACGCGAAGCTCGAGGGCCAGAACCCGACCGGCTCGATCAAGGATCGAGTCGCGGTCGCGATGATCGACGCGGCCGAGGCGACCGGCGAGCTGACTCCCGGCCGTCGGCTGCTGGAGCCCACGAGCGGTAACACGGGCATCGCGCTCGCGCTCGTCGCGAAGCTCCGCGGCTATCCGCTCACGTGTGTCGTCCCGGCGAACGTCACGGAGGAGCGCCGCCGCCTGCTGCGGCTGTACGGCGCCGAGATCGTCGACTCACCGCCCAACGAGGGCTCGAACGGCGCGGTGCGGCTCGCCCTCGAGCTCGCCGAGCGCGACGCGTCGTTCTTCATGCCGTTCCAGTACGCGAACGAGGCAAACCCGCGAGCGCACTACGAGGGTACGGGCGCGGAGATCGCCGCTGCGCTCGACCGCGTCGACGTCTTCGTCGCCGGGCTCGGCACGGGCGGAACGCTGATGGGCGCAGGCGAGCGGCTACGCGAGTCCTTTGCCGACATCGTCGTCGCAGCGGCGGAGCCTCTCCCGGGCGACGAGGTGATAGGGCTTCGCTCGCTCGCCGACGGCTACGTGCCACCGATCCTGGACGTGTCGAAGCTCGACCGGAAGCTCCTCGTGACGAACCAGGAGTCGGTCACGGGACTGCGACAGCTCCTCGATCGCGAGGGGATCTTCGGCGGCGTCTCCTCGGGCGCCGTCGTCGCTGCGGCGCTGCGGCTCGCGGACGAACTCGAGGAGGGAGTCGTCGTGTGCGTCCTCGCAGACGGCGGCTGGAAGTACCTCTCAGCCGACTTCTGGGACGCCGAGGACGTCGAGGGCGCGATGGAGCGGTCCGTCTGGTGGTGATCCCCGCCGAGGTCCGCGGCGACCTCGAGGCGCATGCCGCAACGGAGGCGCCGAACGAAGCGTGCGGCGTGATCGTCCTCCGCGACGGGGTCGCCGAGCGCTATGTCCCGGGCCGGAACGCGGCTGCCTCGCCGTACAGATTCGAGCTCGACGTCGATCCCGAGACGTGGTTCCTCGAGGACGACGGCTACGAGCTCGCAGTCTTCCACTCGCACCTCTCGTCGCCGCCTCGCCCCTCGCGCACCGACGTCGAGAACATCGGTCTCTGGACCGGGCGGCCGTACCTCATCTACACGGTGCGCACGGGCGAGCTCGCCGGCTGGCGTATAGCCAACGGCTCTGTCGAGCCGCTGGCTATCGCTCCGAGCTGAGCTACTTGATCGTGAACGACCCCTTCATCGAAGTCGGATGAGGGTCGCAGAGGAACGTGTACTTGCCCTTGGCGAGCGTGATCTTGAACGTCTTCGACCCGGTGGCCGGGACGCTCGTCTTCACGTTGACGCCCTTGCCCTTCAGATGGAAGTTGTGGATCGAGGACTTGTCGCTCACGACGAGCGTGTACTTGCCGGCCTTCGTGGGCTTCTTCATGACGATCGTGAAGCCCGGCCCGACCGTCCCTGGCAGCTTGGGAGTCGCCGCGAACACCGGTACCGCTGCGAGCGCGGCGACCGTCGCGGCGAGAAGAACTGCGGTGGTGCGCTTCCTCATGATCCTCCTCGTGATGTTGCCCCTGGATACGAGAGGGTAGCCACCGACCTCCCTCTGCTGCCGGTAGAGCGGCAGCCACCCGCTCAGCTTGTCGAAAGCCCTGAGGCCTCGATCGCCTGACGCGCGAGCGCGTCGTCCTCGGGCCCCGGAAGGCCGCTGACGCCGATCGCGCCGACCCGACGATCGCCCTCGAAGACCGCGACGCCGCCCTGGAAGAACGTGAAGTGAGGATCGAAGCTCGCGCGCTCTGCGGCATCTTTGCGCGCCTTCGCGGCGAGCTCGGCCGTGGATCTGGCGTCGCTCCGCGCAGCAGTGTACGCCTTGCGCTGGGCGTTGAGACGCGTGTCCGGGGCGGCGCCGTCCATCGTCGCGGCAGCCACGAGCTCGCCGTGTTCGTCCGCGACGAAGACGGAGACCGGCGCGGATGCGTTCTCCACGACGAAGTGGACTTGGGCCAGAGCCTGCTCGTGCCTCACCTCACCATTTTGACCGTTCGCGCCAGCGCACGCCGGCGCGCGAC
>JBOHBA010000145.1:0-2914 GCA_050698095.1 Gaiellaceae bacterium | reverse complement strand
CCCCCGTGGTGGCGACGCCCTCGGCCCCGAACGCCTGCGCTGCGTCCTCGATCAACGGGAGCCCGAGTGACGCGAGCTCGGCGAGCGGCGCCGGCCTGCCGAAGAGGTGCACGGCCATGATCGCCTTAGTCCGCGGAGTTAGACGCGCGGCCACGTCCTCCGGATCGAGGTTGAGCGTGACCGGGTCGATGTCCGCGAACACGGGCGTCGCGCCAGCGCGGGCAATCGCCTCGGCGGTGGCGTAGAACGTGAAGGCCGGGCAGATGACCTCGTCAGCGCGGCCGATCCCGAGCGCTTCCAGCGACAGCACGAGCGCGTCGGTGCCGTTCGCGACGCCGATGGCATTGGGAACACCGAGAAACGCCGCCGCTTCCCGCTCGAATGCCTCGACCTCGGGCCCGAAGATGAAGCGACCCGAGTCGAGAACCGCCGCGAAGCGCGCCTCGAGCTCGGGGACGAGTGGCGCGTACTGCGCCTTGACGTCGATCAACGGGATCTGCTGCGTCACGAGGGCGAGTGTAGACGGCGCCGCCTGTATCGCAGTACGAGCCAGGCGACCGCCGCCACGATCGCCGCGGCGACGAGGTACTCGACGTACCTGAACGCGTGGTGGAAGTCCTCCCAACGCTCGCCCACCGCATATCCGATGCCGGCGAAGGCGAAGCACCAGATCGTGGAGCCGGCGAGCGTGAGCACGGTGTAGCGAACGAAGGGCGCCTCCATGACACCCGCCGGTATCGAGACGAACGAGCGCACGACAGGCGTGACCCGGCCGAGGAAGACGGCCCAGCTCTCCCAGCGCCCGAACCAGCGTTCCGCACGGTCGAGCTTCGCGGTGTCGAGGTGGAGCCAGCGGCCGTGGCGCTCGACGTAGGGGCGGCCGCCGTAGAGCCCGATCGCCCAGCCTCCGATCGAGCCGATCGTGTAACCGATCGTCCCGGCGAGGGCCATCGCGACGTATGCGGTCAACCCCTCGTCGATCGTCCGTCCGAAGAGCACCACGTTCTGTCCCGCGAACGCACCTGCTGCGACCGCGCCCGCGTACACCATGACGACCTCGCTCGCGGCAGGGAGGACGGCGTCGATCAGCATGAGCATGAAGACCGCGTACAGGCCGTAGTCCCCGATCGCCGACGTGATTGCGTCAGTGATCCCGCTGAGGATGGAGGCGACGAGCACGGCGGGACTGTACTGGCGAGGCTGGCTGGCTATGCGGTGCGCCGCACGGTCAGCAGCTGCTCGAGAGAGACCGCGCCGAGCTCGTTCGTGGCCGCGATCCGAACGACGTAGCGGCCGCCGAACACGAGCTTGCCCCAGTTCGCGCGCCCGTCCCAGGTGACGGCTTGGCCGCCCGCCTCGAACCGCCGGTTCGCGACCGTGCGAACGAGGATCCCCTCACTCGTCTCGACCGTGACCTTCACTCGCGCAGCACGCGCCTGCGTCCAGCGAATCGTCGCCGTGCGACCGCCGTTCTTCGGGAGGACGAGCCGCGCCGGCTCGATCGTCGGAAAGCCGAGCGTCGAGTTGACGGCGAAGCGGCGTAGAGCCGTCGAGCTCAGCCCCTGGTCGTCGGTGGACGTGACGGTGAGCGTCCAGCGGCCCTCGGCAGGAGGGAGAGGCGTGGTCGGCTCCGGCGGCGGCTGTCCCTCGGGGGGCGGCGGTGGCGGGGGAGGAAGCGGAGGGAACGCGACCTCGTAGAGACCGGGCTCGCGGCCGCCGGATTCCTGCGCGGCTACCGTCCCGTCCGGTGCCGCGAGCGTGACGGCCACCGTCGACGGTCGCACAACCTTGTACGAGAGCGACTGCGCCTCGGCGATCCCGTCTCCGTTCGGCGAGACCACGGCTTCGAGCGGCGGCGGCGCGTAGACCCCGTAGTACTGGAGCATGAGCGCGGTCGAGATCGCTCGTTCCTTGCCGTCGGAGGGCGAGTTCAAGACGGTGCCCTCGAACGCAAGGGTCGACGATCCACCTCCGTCGAGCGCCATTCCGCGCACTGCGCCGAGTCGCACCAGCGTCAGCGCGAGCTCGAAGTTCGTCATTCCCACCGAGTACCCGGGCTGACGCCCGTCCGTCGTGACGAGGAGAACGCTCCCGTCCGCGCGCTGGCCGACCGCACTGCGCGGCCCACGCGGGACGAGCTGCGCGATTGTGAAGGCCTCGTTCGACCGGTAGACGGGCACGCCGTCCCGCACGAGCACCGGCCCTCCTCCGATAGCGTCGGCGACGGTCGACCAGTCCGGCTGGAGAATGAGCCGTAGCGTCACCGTCGTTCCCGGCTGCGCCTCGGCCTGGAGCTTGGCCGCCGCGGTTCCGCGGGCGACGAGCACAGCCGTTCCCGGAGCGATCGCCACAGGGGCGTTCTGCGAGCCGGCCG
This sequence comes from Gaiellaceae bacterium, assembly GCA_050698095.1. GTDB lineage: Bacteria > Actinomycetota > Thermoleophilia > Gaiellales > Gaiellaceae > GMQP-bins7. The sequence continues at coordinate 540 of JBOHBA010000145.1, read as the reverse complement.
CCACCGGAACGGGCAGGTCGGCGTTCGGAGTCGCCGACGAGAACGGCGCTAGGACGACGGCGAACGAGCCTTCGATGCGCGGAGTCGCGGGTCCCCAGTCGGGCGTGAAGAGCGAGATTCCGTTCGTCCCGGGCGCCTTGTTCAGAAAGTTCAGAGAGCGTCGCTGGCCGGTCCCTCGCCAGGTTCCGAGGAACCGCACCTTGCGGACGTCGAGCAGCCCGTCGAGCGTGATTCCCGTACTCGATCGCGACGAGTTCGGCGGGGTCGCAAGAACGCCGTCTCGCAGGAAGATTCCACTCGGGCGGCCATCGGTGACGGAGAAGTAGTCGCCATTGACGCCGACCGAGGTCGACTGCGTGGTGAGACGTCGCTGCATCGCCGAGACGGTCTCGCGCTGGACGATGGAGTCGTTCGAAAGCACGGGCCGCAGGCGGTACAAGCCGACGGGCCTCGGCCCCGACACGATGTGGAGCGCCACGGGGCCGTGGGGCGTGAACTGGACGCCGGTCTCGTAGGTCACACCGGGCAGGAGCTGGGTCG
>JBOHBA010000144.1:0-5183 GCA_050698095.1 Gaiellaceae bacterium | reverse complement strand
GTGCGAAGCCACTCCGGAGCGGCCGAGGGCGGGATCAACGCAGCCCTCGGCAACGCCTCCGAGGACAACCCCGAGAAGCACGCGTTCGACACCGTCAAGGGGTCGGACTACCTGGGAGATCAGGACGCGATCGAGATCCTCTGCCAGGAGGCGCCCGGCGACGTCTACCAGCTCGAGCACTGGGGAGCGGTGTTCTCACGTACCGCGGACGGCCGTATCGCCCAGCGCCCGTTCGGCGCGGCCGGGGAGCCGCGCACGGCGTACGCGGCCGACATCACCGGACACGTGCTCATCCACGTGCTCTACGAGCAGGTGCTGAAGCGCGACATCCCGACGTACGAGGAGTACTTCGCGTGGAAGCTCGTCGTCGATGACGGGCGCTGCCAGGGAGTGATCGCCTGGAACCTCCTCGAGGGGGGTCTCGAGTCGATCGGAGCGAAGACCGTGATCCTCGCGACGGGCGGCGCGGGCCGCCTGTACACGGGGACGACGAACGCCTACGCGTGCACTGGCGACGGGATGGCGATGGCGCTCCGCGCCGGTGTCGCGCTCGAGGACATGGAGATGATGCAGTTCCATCCCACGACGCTCGCCCCGACCGGTGTCCTCATCACCGAGGGGTGCCGCGGTGAGGGCGCGTACCTCCTGAATGCGCAGGCCGAGCGCTTCCTCGTCCGCTATGCGCCGAACGCGATGGAGCTCGCGTCGCGCGATGTCATCTCGCGTGCCGAGCAGACCGAGATCGACGAAGGGCGCGGCCTGGACGGGAACGTCCTTCTCGACCTCCGCCACCTCGGCGCGGAGAAGATCCTAGAGCGCCTGCACGGTACGCGCGAGCTCTCGATGACCTTCGCCGGAGTCGACCCGATCTACGAGCCGATCCCGGTGCGGCCGGGAGCCCACTACCACATGGGCGGTGTCGACACGGACGTCTGGGGGCGCACATCGCTCGAGGGGCTGTACGCGGCCGGCGAGGCGGCGTGTGTCTCCGTGCACGGCGCGAACCGGCTGGGCGGCAACGCGCTCATGGAGACGATCACGTACGGGAAGCGTTGCGGCCGGCACGCTGCGGGATGGGCGCTTGCGAATACCACGGTCGAGGTGCCCGGGTCGGTCGAGGCGGACGCCGAGCGTGAGCTGAAGACGCTCCTCGACCGCAGTCAGGGCGAGCGGCCGTGGCAGATTCGCGACGAGCTGGCCGAGACGATGCACGTGAACTTCGGTGTCTTCCGACGCGAGGAGCAGATGCTCGAGCAGGGGGACACCGTCCGGTCGCTCCGCGAGCGGTACGAGCGCGTCGTGGTCGAGGACAAGGGCAACGTGTTCAACTCGGACCTCACGCAGGCGCTCGAGCTCGGGTTTCTACTCGAGCTCGCGGAGTGCATGGTCGTGTCGGGCCTCGCCCGCAAGGAGAGCCGGGGTGCGCACGCGCGTCCGTACGACCACCCGACGCGCGACGACGAGAACTACCTCCGGCACACCCTGGTGACGTGGAAGGATGGAGCGCCGAAGCTCGACTGGAAGCCCGTGACCATGACCAAGTGGCAGCCCGAGGAGCGCAAGTACTAGTGAAGATGGCCCTGAAGATCTGGCGGTACGACCCGATTGCCGGCGAGCGGGCACTGAAGGAATACGAGGTCGACGCGCCCGACTGGGCGACGCTGCTGGACGTCCTCGACATCGTCAAGGACAGGGTCGACGGCACCCTCGCCTACCGTAAGAGCTGCCGGATGATGATCTGCGGTTCGTGTGGCATGCGGATGGACGGCGCCGCGGTGCTCGCCTGCAAGACACGCATGGTCGACATCGCGGAGTCCGGGCACGTTCCGGTGATCTCGGCGATGGGGAACATGCCGATCGTCAAGGACCTCGTCGTCGACATGGAACCCTTCTGGGGGAAGATCCGCGCGGTCACGCCGTTCCTCCAGCCGGGGTATGCCGATCCCGGCGAGAAGGAGAACGTCGTCTCGCAGGAGCGGATGGACGTGATCCACAAGGAATCGCTTTGCATCATGTGCGGCTGCTGCGTTTCCGAGTGCAACTCCATGGAGGCGGATCCAGACTTCCTCGGCCCGGCCGCCCTCGCGAAGGGCATGCGGTTCGTCGGCGACGCGCGCGACCAGGCGACTGTCGAGCGGCTACAGGAGTACTCGAGCCCGCACGGGATCTGGGATTGCACGCGCTGCTACTTCTGCCAGGAGCGCTGCCCGAAGGGCGTCGACCCGCGCGACGCGATCGCGAAGCTCGGTGCGGAGGCGATGCGCGAAGGGATCGACTCCGACATGGGCGCCAAGCACGCGAAGTGGTTCGTCACCACTGCCAAGACGACCGGGTGGCTTCGGGAGACCGAGCTCGTGCCGAAGACGCAGGGTGTCGCGCGCTCGATCAAGGAGACGAAGTTCGCGATGGGCTTGCTCAGGCACGGGAAGGTCCCGCCGCCCTTCCCTCCGCACGTCGCCAAGCACGTGGAGGAGTCGAGAGCGCTGTACGACCTCGTCAAGACCCAGGACCGGAAGGGCGCGACGGGCATCGTCCAGGGCGAGCACGCTCTCTCGCGGCTCGAGTTCGTGCAGGAGAGCGGTGAGGAAGCGCGCGACCCATACGGGCCCGAGTCGTTCCCGGCGCCGCTTCCGCCGGATGAAGCGCGAGCCGCGGAGTGAGAACCGTTGCGTACTACAAGGGCTGCCTGGCCTCGCTCTCTGCGAAGGAGCTCGACACCTCGACCCAGGCGCTCGCGCCGAAGGTCGGGCTCGAGCTGATCGAGCTCGAGGCGGTGACGTGCTGCGGCGCGGGCGACATCCACGAGGCCGAGCCGGACTACTACCTCCATTTGAACGCACGCATCCTCGCGTACGCGGAAGCGACCGGCGCCGACACGCTGATGACCGTCTGCAACGTCTGCACGCTCAACCTTCGCCAGGCGAACCACGCGCTGAAAGGTGACGCGGCGCTGCTCGCGCGGGTCAACGACAACCTCGTCACCGTGGGTGCGCCCCCGTATTCGGGTGGCGTCGAGGTCATGCACTTCCTCTGGCTCATCTCCGCGGGAGAGGGATACGAGCTGCTGAAGGGCGCGGCGCACAAGGGTCTCAAGGGGCTCAAGATCGCGCCGTTCTACGGCTGCCAGATTCTCCGGCCCTCGAAGCTCCTCGGGTTCGAGGATCCCGACAAGCCCGAGTCGCTCGAGCGGATCATCGCCGCGTGCGGCGGTGAGGCGATCGACTACCCGGCCAAGATCAAGTGCTGCGGCTTCCCGATCATCCAGGCGCGCGAGGACGTCGCGCTCGCCGAGCTCATCCAGCCGATCGAGCAGGCGAAGGAGGCGGGGGCGGACGTCATGGTGACGCCATGTCCGCTCTGCCATCTCTCACTCGACGCGTGGCAATCGAAGCTCCGCAAGCAGACGGGGAAGGACTTCCAGATGCCCATCCTGCATCTCTCGCAGCTGATCGGCGTCGCGGCGGGACTCGACTCGTCGGAGCTCAAGTTCAAGCGTCACGTCGTCTCGGTGGCGCCTGTCACCGAGAAGCTGGCCGTTTGAGCGAAGCCTCCTTCGGCGGCCTCGCTCAAACGGTTAGAGAGTCGGAGTGATCTCGCTCATCGCTGCTCTAGCCGTCGCTGCGTCAGCAGCGGTGGCCTGGGGTTGGTTCGAGGCTGGATGGCTGCGGAGGCGCGTCCTCGAGGTCGAGCTCGAGGGAGTACCGCCAGAGCTCGACGGCCTCCGCATCGCGCACCTGTCCGATCTCCATCTCGGCGTCCCGTCGCGCGGCCGCCGGGCGGTCGAGGATGCAGTCGCCTGGGTGGTCGAGCGCCGTCCGGATCTCGTTTGCGTCACGGGCGACCTCGTCTCGCGGCGGGCGGGGATGCAGCACCTCGAGCGGCTTCTCCGCGAGCTCGGTCCGTGCTTCGTCGTGCTCGGGAACCACGACTTCGCCGACAGCCGCGATCCCTTCTCGGAGCAGATCGACCGCGAGACGTTCGCGCGAATCGAGCGTCTCAATCTGTTGACTGACGAGTCGATCACCCTCGAGATTCGAGCGCGGCGCGTGCAGATTGTTGGCGTCGATCCCCGCACGTATGCGCGACGTGAGGCGCGACCCGATTCACTGACTGACCAGTCAACCGACCTCCGCATCCTCCTCTGTCACTTCCCCGGGATCGCGCCGCGTGTGCAGGACTCGTTTCACCTGATCCTCGCCGGGCACTATCACGCGGGACAGATCGTGGTTCCGTTCCCCGGCGGAAAGCTCCGCCTGGCGCATCTCCGCGTGCGCGACGTCGCAGGTACCTACGGCCATGGCGCTGCCGTGCTCCACGTCTCGCCCGGTCTCGGGACGACGTTCGTCCCGTTTCGTTTCTTCGCCAGGCGTGAGGTGACGGAGCTGGTTGTACGATCGGCGAGGTGACGACCCGACTCGCCGGCATGACCGGCGCGACGCTCGAGACGGCCCCCGCGGTGTGCCAGTCGTGCGTGTGGTGGCAGACCCGCGGCAACCGCGAGCCCGAGAAGCGGAAGTGGGCGGAGCGGGCCGAGGAGGAGTGGGGTGCGTGGGGGACGATCTACCGCGACGACGACGGCCGCGTTCTCGGCGCGATGCAGTACGGCCCGGCAGACCTCTTCCCGCGCGCCGCGGATCTCCCCGCGGGGCCGCCCTCGGCTGACGCGGTCCTCGTCACGTGCGCCTACCTGCTCTCGGAGTCGCAACCGTGGGTCGAGCAGTCGCTCTTCCTCGCGGCGATCGGCGAAGCACGCGACAAAGGAGCGCATGCGCTCGAGGCATTTGCCTATCGCTATCGAGAAGGTGCGTCCGCAGCGGATCGGTTCCTCGTCCACCGCACCGTCTTTCCGCGCGACTTCCTGGCCGACTTCGGCTTCCGCACCGTGCGCTCGGCGGGTCGCATCGAGCTCGTCCGGCTGGCGTTCGGCGGTCTCCAGCCCGTGGAGGAAGGCGCGCGCGAAAAGGTCCTCCGTGTGGTGCAGGAGGCGTTCCAGCCCGCTCCCGCGCCCGCGCCCCCGAGCAGCGGCTAGGCCGCAGAACGCTCGCGAAGCGCGAGCTCGGCGATCTGGATCGCGTTCAGCGCGGCGCCCTTGCGGAGGTTGTCACAGGCGAGGAACAGCGCCAGCCCGTTCTCGACGGTCGGGTCGGCGCGTATCCGTCCGACCAGCACCTGATCGATTCCCA
>JBOHBA010000143.1:0-7849 GCA_050698095.1 Gaiellaceae bacterium | reverse complement strand
AACGGCACGCCTGTGGGGCAATTGGGTGCTGCTGCGCTACCGGCTTCCACCGTTCATCCGTCTGAAGCCGCGCCCGGCAGGGGCGATGTACGCGGCGGTGGCCGCTGCATCGATGCGCGGAGACCACCACCCGACGGCCGTGCTGTTCCTGGACTGGCTGGCGGAGCGCCTCCGCAGCGCACCTGCAACGTAGGTCGACAGGAACTTGTGGCTGTGGAATGTGAGACCGTACGTGGCTGGTCAGCCCCCCAAGTCGCCGCTGTTGCTGCTGCTCGCCACACATGGGCGATCAACGCTCGAGTATTCCGAGTACAGGAAGGAGCAGCGTGATGGATGCAAGATCACGATCGCTCAGGAAGTACGGACTGACCCCGGCCGACTACGGCGCGATGGTCGAGACGCAGAACGGCCGGTGCATGATCTGCAACACCGATCAGCCGGGTACGGAGTCGGGGTGCTGGCCTGTAGACCACGATCACGCGACCGGGCGAGTCCGGGCGCTGCTCTCCAGCGCCTGCAACGCTGGTCTCGGGCTATTTGATGACGACCCCGCGCGGCTCCGAGCGGCGGCTGACTACCTCGAGACAGTGAAGCACCGCCCTCGCTGGGTCGGCACCACGTCCGTAGTGTCACCGTGAAGTCAACCGATGCCGTTCGAGATCGCTGTGGACTGACCTTTGAGGTCAAGCGCTGAGTCGGCCATGTAGCCGCTCCTTCCTTTACGCAATGACGGCTCTTCGGGTACCCGCCGCCCTCAATCGAGACGGAGGTGGTCAACCACATGCCGGATAAGCGCCCAAGCGTGATCCCCTTTCTAGAAGATCTCTAGGCGGCGTGAAGCAGATACCGCTCGCCGGCCGAGCTAACCGCGCGTTTTGACAACAGCTTGTCCGGGGAATCCTGACCCCGTTGCACGAAGGAGGATCGGATGCCGGACAAGCGACCAAGCGTCATGAACGAGAAGCAGTACGAGGCACTTAAGGAGAAGGGCATGTCGAGGGAGCGCGCCGCGCGCATCGCCAACTCCCCGCAGGCGTCGAAGCACGGAGGCGAGAAGTCCCACTCTGGAAGCGGTAGCTCATCGCAAGGGGGAACGACAGCGCAGAAGAAAGCGGCCGGGCGCAAGGGCGGCCGCGCGACGGCTCGGAAGCGATCATGACCCGCGGAACCGGGCCGGCTCGTGCCGAAGTGAAGAGGTTCCTCGACTACTGGCGCGGACTGCCCGCGCCGGTCATGGAGACGCCTCGCTCCTCGACCAGTCGTGGCGGCACAGCCGACAAGGACGAGCGGGTCACCTTTGGCGACGAGCTCGAGAGAGCGAAGGCTGGAGGGGAGGGCTGGATGATCGACAAGACGAGCGCGAAGCGGCGACGCGTCATCCACTACTGGATCACGTTCCTCTGGTTCACAGCCGCGCCCGAGCTTGTCCCCGTCGCGGCAGCGGGTAGCTCCAGGAGCGATGGCGTCCGACACTGAGAGGCAAGCGGCCGAGGACACGATCGTCGCCGACGCCGCCCAGCTCGGGGCGGGCGACGACGAGTGGCCCGTCGCCGAGCTCTATCGGGTCCAGTCGGAGGACGGTGGCGGCGAGGATCGCGCCGCCGAGGACGGGGTTTTCGTGCTCACGGTGCCCGCGGACACTTCGCCGGCGTCTGCACGACGCGGGCGTCCCGGCCTCGGAATCGCGCTCCTCGCGATCATGCTCGTCGTCGGAGCCATCATCCTCGCGGCGGTTGTCCTTGCGTCGCCCGGCGACGGTCAGTCGCCTCGACGATCCGCGAGCGCGACGTCAGCGACGCCTCTTCCGACGCAGGCCACACTGGCGTCACCGACGAACACGCTGCCGAGCCTCGAGGGCATGACGGTGGCCGACGCCCTGTTAGTGCTGAAGGAGATGCGGCTGCGAGCACAGGTCCGGACGACGAGCTCCGAGAGACCTCGTGGGATCGTCCTTCGTCAAGAGCCACCCGGAGGAACGGGAGCCGTTCGGGTTGACGTGGTAACACTCGTCGTCTCGAGCGGGAGCGCCACGGACGCCGTCACCACCGTGAGCGTGCCGCCCGTCGTGGGTCGCTCCGCATCCGACGCAGTCGCCGAGCTCCGAGGCGCGGGGTTCGTCGCGAAGATCCGTCTGGTGACCTCGACGGGGCGTGCGGGGCTAGTCGTGAGACAGTCGCCGGCGGGCGCTGCACAGGCGAAACGAGGAAGCACCGTGCGCCTGGCTGTCTCGAAGCCACGAGACGTCCCGCAGCGGATCGAGGTGCCCGATGTGGTCGGACTGGATGCGGCAGAGGCTCGTCAGCGGCTCACGGAGCTCGGCCTGACCGTCAAGGTCGTACGCGAGGCTTCCCCCCAGCCTGTCGACACCGTCCTGCATCAGTCGCCGAGGCCGAGTGCCCGTCTGCTCGAAAAGGCCCGCGTGACGCTGACGGTCTCCTCCGGCCCGCAGAGGATCGACGTGCCCGATGTCGTGGGGCTCGTCGAGGAGTCCGCACGGGCGGAGCTCGAGAGCGCCGGCTTGGACGTCACTGTGACATACGAGCCGACCTCCGACCCTGCGGAGGACGGGTCGGTCGTGCGTCAGACGCCCGTCGGCGGCTCGTCGGCCGCGGCGAGCACAGTTGTGACGATCGTCGTCGCCCAGCTCCGCTAGCGAAAACCGGTCTGTCTGGCAGGCGTGGCCTCAGCGGAACGGGAGTGCAATGACGAGCCTCCAGTAACTAAATCCTCGAGCACGTCGGCGGGAGAGGAACGAACAACGAAGCCATCGTGCCGACGGCGCAACCTTCAGCCGGTGCGCTCGTCCGGTGGGCGTGTCGAAGCGACAGCAGGACTAGAGTGGGCCGCATGACGCTTCAACGGATGGACAACGTCGGCATCGTGGTGGAATCCCTCGATGCCGCTATCACTTTCTTTGCCGAGCTGGGCCTCGAGCTCGAAGGGCGAGCCACGGTCGAAGGAGACTGGGCAGATCGCGTCACCGGACTGCGCGACATGCGCGTCGAGATCGCCATGATGCGCACGCCGGACGGCAACAGCCGGCTCGAGATCTCGCGATTCCTCACGCCGCCTACAGTCGCCGATCACCGGAACGCCCCGGTGAACGCTCTCGGCTACCTACGCGTCATGTTCGCCGTGGAGGACATCGACGATACGCTCGCCCGGCTGCACCCGCACGGAGCCGAGTTGGTTGGTGAAGTGGCGCAGTACGAGGACAAGTATCGGCTCTGTTACGTCCGAGGCCCTGAGGGGATCCTCATCGGGCTGGCCGAGCAGATCGGCTAGCGGGTTGAACTTTCGCGACGGGCGAAGCCCCTCAGGCGTCACTCCCGAACAGTTAGCTCACGCATCGAGTCGAAGCACGACCTCGTCCGTTTCCTCGTTGCGCCCGTGAGCGAACCCGCGCTCCTCGCCCACGATGAGGAAACCGCACTTCGTCAACACGCGAATCGACGCGGCGTTGTCGCTCGCAGCACGAGCGTAGAGCGGACGGGTTGTCTCCAGCTGCAAGAGCTCTTGTAGGGCACGCGTGGCAATGCCGCGACCCCAGTCTTCACGGCCGATCCAATAGGTGACCTCGCGGTGACCCTCCAAGTCGAAGCTCGCGATGTGACCCACAACTCGACCGTCGATCTCGACGACCCTGTTAGTCGTAGAGTTGTCGCTCCTCAGCCGAGCCCACCGTCGTTCGAACCTCTTTCGATCATCGGCCTCCGGCGAAGTGAACGCGGCCATCCGTATCGCGGCACGATCCGTCGAGTGTTCGAACAGCACGCCGAGATCACGATCTTCGATCTCGCGAAGGACAAGCTGTCCCGAGCCTTCCCGCACTGCCGTTAACGCTAGCTGCCGAAAGCGCAGGTGACGGTAAGACTCGGCACTGGCCCACGCGGCGTTCGCGTTACTCCGGGTCGAGGGCCTTCACCTGCAACGACCTCACGACCAGGTCCTCGCGAAGATCGCCGACCGCCCCTAGTCAGCCCACCAGTCGCGCTGGCCATCGACGTCTTCGCGCCGATCCTCCCCGAGACTGGGCGCGCCGATGACGAGGAGCTCGAGGCCCTCCGGCCCGGCCTCGTAGCCTCGCCACGTACCGGGCGGGACGCGCACCGCGTCCCATTCCTTGAGCTCGACGATCTCGTCGTCGACCTTCATCCGGCCGCTCCCGCGCAGGACGAAGTACACCTCCTCTTGCTTGCGGTGCGTGTGGCCGTACGGAAAGCGATAGCCGGGCGGGACGCGCTGGTAGCTCAGGCCCGATTTCTCGAGCTCGAGCGCCTCGGTCGCCAAGCGGAACTCCAGGTCCGGCGCGCCGTCGAACCTCGAGCCGACGTCCTCCAGATCCTCCTTGATGTTCCTCAGCGTGAACGGCACGTCACAATCCTACGATCGGGAGCCCAGGATTAGGCGTCATTCCGGAACGCTGGCTCAGGCCAGGTGCCTTGCCGCGCTGTGGAGCATTCCCGATCTGGCGCAAGCGCCGGTCTCCCGCGGGTGCGTGTCCACGTCCAATCCTCTCAGCGGGGCACCGTGCTCGTTAGCGCCTCGAGGACGAGCTTGGCGATCTCTCCGGGCTGCTGGTTGAGGGTGAAGTGTCCGGCGTCGGAGAGCCTGACGATGCTCACGTGAGGACTCGCCTCGAGCACGTCTCGCTCGTCGTCGGTGATTCCGATGTCGTCGTTCTCGCCGTACACGACCCACGCGGGCACGCCCGAATCGGCAAAACGCGGGGCGAGCGAGCCGTGGCGGTCGAGGTACTCGAGATACAGACGGGTCTGCCGGCGCACGAAGTGAGGGTCGTTCTTCTTCAGCTCGGCGATCAGCGCTTCGCGGCGGGTCGGCGGCAAGCCGCTCTTCATGGCCGGGCCGATGATCTTCAGCATCAGCGAATAGGGCAGGTGCCCGAGTACCCGACTGAGGCGATCGAGCGCGCGCGGGAACCTGGACTCGTCACTGCGCGAGAAGCTGGGTGACAGGAGTACCAGCGGCCCCGAGAATTCTCCGGCGGACGCCATCTCGAGTGCGATGTTGGCACCGAGGCTGTGGCCGACGACGGCGTCGCAGCCGAGGTCGGAGGCCAGCTTTCCGGCGAGCTTCGAGTAGCTCTCCATGCTCATGTCCTTGGGAGGAGCGGTTCCGCCGAATCCGGGAACCGTGGTCGCAACGAAGCGGATCGGCGCCTCGCGCATGCTCGGCTCCGCAAGCAGGTCGTCGTAGAAGGCCGCGGTGGCGAGCGCTCCGGGAAGCAGAAGGACGGTGTGGTCTGCGCTCACTGGTCCGGATTCGTGCAGAACCCAACCGAGGTACTCTCGGCTCGCCTCGATCATGGTGCGACCTGAGCGCGCACGAGCGGAGCGTCGCAGCGCAGCCGCGCGATTACAAGGTCCGGGGCCAGTTACGACCGCTCGAGCCTCGTCCATCAGCGACAAGGGATTGATGAATCCTTGCTGGCTACCGCGACTCATACGGCCGGGCAGATTCAGAATCTCTACCGGAAGGTCGCCTGTTCGATCTCCGGCACGCTTCTGACGGACTCGAACCGTCGACCCCTCCTTACCATGGAGGATCCGAGCTGCGGCGACGGGGACGAAGGAACAGCGCTTGCCACCGCGCCTCCCTACATCTTGGCTAGTGGCACTGCGCGTTGCTGCGACCGGTGGTTAGGGTGATTGGGCGGGCGCGAGCCGCAGCACGAGGCCGTTCGTGCCGAACGGGGTGCCGTTGATGTTGCCGAGCACGTAGAGCTCACCTGCAGCGTCCTGCCCGAAGCCGAGCAGAGCCAGGCCGATGCCCTCGGTCCCCGCATTCTGCTGCTGACCAGGCGGGGGTTGGCCGGGCACGTAGAGCTCGTTGATCTGCCGGAGTCCCGTCTTTTCGTTCTTCTGCGTGAGGTAGAAGAGGCGTCCGCTGTCGTTCGGGCCCGCCGGGAAGCGGAAGAGGCGCGCGAAGTCGCCGAACACGTAGCGGCCGGCCAGCTGGGGCATTCTGCTGCCCCGGTAGACGAAGCCGCCGATGACGGAGTGGCCCTCGTGGTGGGTGTCGTACTGGGCGATCGGGTCGATCGCGCCCGCGGGTACGAGACCGTTGTCGGTCATGCTCGCGAAGCCGTTCGCAGCGCCGTTGTTGAAGAAGAACAGCGTCCCCTCCTTGGTCGCCCAGCCATAGTTCCCGCCCTTGACGACGACATCGACCTCCTCGATGTCGTTCTGGCCGACGTCGCCGACGTACAGAGCACCCGTGCCCCTGTCGAACGAGAACCGGAATGGGTTCCGGAAGCCGAAGGCGAAGATCTCCTCGACGGCGCCGGGCACGCCCACGAAGGGGTTGTCCGCGGGGATCCCATACTGTCCGTTCGCCGAGTTCGAGCCGTTCACATCGAGGCGGAGGATCTTGCCCAGCGGGCTCGTCAGCTGCTGGGCGTTCCCGCCGGGCACGTGCCCGGCGCCCTGGTCGTCCGCCTGACCGCCGTCGCCGTCCGAGATGTAGAGCATCCCATCCGGACCGAAGGCGAGGTCGCCGCCGTCGTGGTTGAACTGTGGATGATCCTCGCGCAGCAGCTCGCGCCGGCTCGTGGGATCGACGCCGAGCGCGGGGTTGCCCGGGGCGACGGCCCTCCACTCGGCAACGACGTTCTGGTGGTCGGACGCCGTCCCGGGAGGCATGGTGCTCGGGAACGTCGGTGCCCCTGCGTTCGGCTCCGAGGTGTAGGTGTAGAGCTTCCCGTTCACCGCGTAGTTCGGATGGAAGGCGACGCCCAGGAAGCCGCGCTCGTCGAAGGTGCCCGGGCCGAAGACACCGAGCGGCACGAGGCGGGAGCCGATGTCGAGGAAGACCGTCTTCGAGCCGGTGGCGAGGCCGATCGCCCACAGCTTCCCGACTTGGTCGACGACGTACAGACGCGCGGGCTCCCCGGGCGCGACGACGCCCTTGTTCGGCGCGGTAAGGCCTGTCGCCACCGTCTCGAGCTTCACCTGGAACCCGCCGGGTTGGATCGGGGCGAAAATCGTGGTGTCGAACGGGTTGTTGGGCGGATGCCCTCCGGCGCTGGGCAACAGGACGCTACCCGCGGCGAGGATGGTCACGAAAAGCGCGACTGCCTTCTTCATCCCTCCTCTTCTCTATCCGGAGACTGATACGCGGGAGAGTGCGAGCCGGATTGCTTCGACTTCGCAAGAGTGGGCGCACGGCCGGCCGTGTGCGACGGCGAGATCGTCGTGCGGCCGAGCCGACACGTCGAGGAGGCATGGCATCCGAACCGGCGGAAACAACGTATCTCTCACCAACTGCGTGTGTTCCCCGCTCGGCGGGGAGGAAGGGAGGACACATGAAGCTCTACGTAGCGGCTTTGGTGCTGGTTTCCGCGCTTGCGGTAGCGGCAATAGCCGGCGCGGCAGAGCCACCCGCAAGTACGTTCGTCGCGGTCCTGACGCCGGAGGCCGAGGTTCCACCGTGCACGACGGCTACGAAGGCGGCCGGCGGCGTGGCGATCTTCCACGTCGTCGACGAGGCGACGGGGACAGTCGAGTACAAGATCGTCACGCACAACCTTCCGGGGACGACGTTTGCGGCCCACATTCACGGCGTCGCGCCCGCAGGCGTGGCCGCGCCGGTCGTCCAGCCCACGCCGATCACACCGGGCGCGGACAACGGAGTGATCGGAGAGGGGACGTTCTCGAACCCCGGACTGCTCGCAGCGATCCGGGCCAACCCCCAGAGCTACTATGAGAACGTCCACACGAGCGGACCGGCGGGCTGCGCTCCGGGCGCGGCGCGCGGCCAGCTGGACGAGCACGGGCCTAGCAACAACTAGGCGTCAACCGTCCGGCAGTTGTGATGGGTGGGGCGGGAT
>JBOHBA010000142.1:0-1720 GCA_050698095.1 Gaiellaceae bacterium | reverse complement strand
CGCGACGTGCGAGCCCCCTACGCTGGCTAGACGTTTCCCGGTGGTCCCGGGGACACGCCTCTACCCGCTGGTACCTCCACTGCCCGTACTGTCATCGCTCAAGCCGGACCACCTCCTTTCCGCGGTAGTTCCAGCATACGCGTTTCGGGCGGATGGACGAAGCCCGTCACGTCAGCGTGACGGACAGCTCGAGGCCACGATCGAGGGGAACGGTGACGCTCGAGAGAGTCGGATCGGCCTGCCGCGCCGCCGAGTACGCGGCAAGCGTCTCGGCGTGTGACGTGACGTTGTCCGCCACGATGAGTCCGCCCGGCTCGAGGAGCGGGCGCGCAAGCCCGAAGAGCCTCTCGTAGTCGTCCTTCTCGGCGTCGAGAAAGACGAGATCGAACACCTCCTCCATCGCCTCCAGAGTGCTCATCGCATCGCCTTCGACCAACTCGGCCCACTCGTCGAGGCCCGCGTCCGCGACGTTCGCACGCCACGCCTCGCACTTCACCGGGTCGTGCTCGAGCGAGACGAGCCCGCCGCCGAGCACTCGCGCTCCTGCCGCGAGCCAGATCGAGGAGTAACCGCGCGAAGCTCCGATCTCGAGCACCTCGACCCTGGCCTGCGACGCAGCGAGGCCGAAGAGGAAGCGTCCCGTCGTGGGGGCCACCTGGCGCGAACGCTGCGCGGACGGGACACCGGCCTCGCGCTCGGCGCGATCCTCTTCCTCGAGCCGGGCAAGCACCGCCCGCACGCGCTCGTCGAGCATCAGCGGTCGGGAACCTCGACCACGACGAAACCGTCTTCGCGTACCGAGACCGGGTACGTCGGAACCGACTCGAACGCGGGCAGGGTCATCGGGATCCCCGTCTGCAGATCGAAGCGTGACCCGTGACGGGGACAGACGACGATGCACAGCTCCGGCTCCCAGTCCCCTTCGCAGAGCGGGCCGTCGTCGTGCGAGCAGCGATCCTCGATCGCGTACAGCGTGCCGGCGCAGTTGAAGACGCCGATGATGAGGTCGCCCGCCGGCACGAGCCGCATCGACCCGGGCGGTAGCTCCGCGGCCGGGGCGACCTCGATCTCGGCCACGCTATTCGGCCTCTGCGCCAGACCGGAATCTGCGAATGTAGATTCCGGTCGCGCGAAGATCCCTCAGAGCTTCTAACGTAATGATCGCCCGTCGCTGGGCCGCTTCGCGGCCGCGATGTTCGTGATCCTTCATCGTGAGCGTGTCACTCGAGCACCAGGTCGCGAGCCGACGTGCCCCACTCCTCCGGCAGCGGCGTCCCCCGCGACTTGTGCAGCGCGAGCTTGAGCACACCGAGGCCGAGGATCGCGCACTTCAGCCGAACCGGCGTGAGCGGGATCCCGAGCTCGTCGAGCAGCTCCTGCGACGGCATCGCCGCAACGTCCTGCGCCGTACGGCCCTTGACGAGATCGCCGAGCATCGACGCCGCCGCCTGGCTGATGGCGCAGCCGCGCCCGTCGAATCCGACTTGCTCGATCGTGTCGTCTGGCCCCAATCTCACCGAGACCGTTATCTCGTCTCCGCAGAGCGGGTTCTGACCCTCGGCCTGCGCGTCGGCGGGATCGAGAAGCCCGTGGTTCCGCGGGTTATTGTAGTGGTCCAGGATGACCTCGCGATAGAGCTGGTCGAACTCGCTCATGGTCTACCCGAGGCTCTTCTTGGCCTTGTGGAGGCCCTCGACCAGCCTGTCGATCTCCTCCGGAA
>JBOHBA010000141.1:0-12361 GCA_050698095.1 Gaiellaceae bacterium | reverse complement strand
GGCGCGAAACGCTCGCCCATGCCGCGGACCTCCTCGATGGACAGCTGTCGACCGGCAGCGTAAAAGGTCGAGACCGCCTTCCGCACGCCGAGGTCACCGGCAGGCCACGCGTGCGGTCTCGCGAGATGGCGGGCGAGGAACCAGTCGGCTGTCCAACGTCCCAGTCCGCGAACCGCCGTCAGCGTTTCGATGACCCCGTCGTCCGAGCGCTCGGCGAGCGTGTCGAAGTCCAGATCGGAGTGCGCAAGCTCGAGGACGTAGTCCGCCTTCGAGCGCGAGAAGCCGAGGACGGTCAGCTCTGCCGGCCGCACGCGGCGCAGGCGCTCGCGCTTCGGGAACTCCCACGCCAGGTCGTGACGGACACCGAACCGCTCGACGAGGTTGCCGCGGATGGCCGCAGCCGCGTGCAGCGAGATCTGTTGCGCCGTGATCGCGATCGCCAGCGCCTCGAACGGATCGGGGCTCAGCGTCGGACGAAAGCCGGGGAGCGCCTCGACGATCGCGCCGAGCTCGGCGTCGCCTGCCGCCCAGCTGCGAAATGCGTCGAGGTCGAACGGGAGCCCGAGAAGGTGGCCGATCTCCGCAGCAACCTCGGGGCTTCCGGGCTCGACGGAGACGCCGCCCGCAACGGGCGCGATGCGGACTTCCCGGCCGGCGACCACGCGATGGAGTCCACCCTCGTGCCAGACGGTCGCCCGATCGGAGCCGAAGTTGCGGAATCGAGCCGTCGAGAGCTCGAAGTCGTACGGCTGCGGAATCTCGACGAGCACGATGCCGAACGCTACGCATGGTCGTCGCGGCGTGAGCTGCCTACGTGACGAACCAGCCGGCGCTGGATCCCGGAAGCGCGCGACCGTCTGACGCTGAGCTCGCGAGGACGAGGTCTCCCCGGGCATCGGGGACGACGTACGGGTCGTCACCGAAGACGCAGACGACGCTGACCATCCCGCGTCGGTACGCGAGGACGTCGTGTCGGCCGGTCGGAACCCAGTCGAGCGTCTCCGGCGCACCTGCCAGCAACCCTCGACGGGAGCGAAGTGCCCTCCGGTACAGCGAGAGCGTCGAGTCCGGGTCCACGGACTGGCTCGAAGCGGCGTACTCGCGGAAGCTCTGCGGTTGGGGCAGCCAGGGTCGCGACTCGTCCCCGGGCGGAGAGAATCCCAGGGTCGGCCCGACCTCCGTCCACGGCAGTGGAACACGACAACCGTCGCGGCCCACGTCAACACCGGCGGAACGGAGAAAGATCGGATCGCGCCGCGCGTCGTCCGGCAGGTCCATGACCTCGGGAAGGCCGAGCTCCTCGCCCTGGTACAGGTAGATCGAGCCAGGCAGACAGAGGAGGAACAGCACGGCAGCGCGGGCACGCGCCTGACCGAGCGCGACATCGACCGGGCCGCGAGCCCGGGTGACGGCCGCGGGATCGGCCCCTTTCGATCGGACGCGAGCCATGAGGCCGTAACGGGAGGCCGACCGATGTACGTCGTGATTGTTGAGCGTCCACGCGATAACGCCGCCCGGGCCGGTTCGCTCCGAGATCTCCTCGACAGCAGCCAGCGTCGCGTCGACGCTCTCGCGGAAGCCCTCCGCAGCCCATGGCTGCATCAGGAGATCGAAGCCGAAGGTCGCGTGGAGCTCGTCCCCGCGGATGAACGCCGCTGTCTCGACCGCTCCTGGCGTCCACGCCTCGGCGACGAACATCAGCTCGCGCTCGGGGAGGTAGCTGTCCGACACGGACCGCCAGGTGCGATAGACGTCGTGGACGTCCGCGTGGTTCAACATCGGAGAAGGCCCGTCTCCGCTCGGATCGAAGTCCGGAAGGCCGGCCTCCTTGAGCAGCCCGTGGGCCACGTCGATCCGAAAGCCGTCGACTCCGCGATCGAACCAGTACCGCAGCACCTGCTCGAAGTACGACGGGACCGCGGGATTGCGCCAGTCGAAGTCAGGCTGGCTCGCGTCGAACACGTGCAGGTACCACTGCCCCGACGTTCCGTCGGTCTCGCGAACGCGCGTCCAAGCCGGGCCACCGAAGATCGACTGCCAATTGTTGGGAGGCTCTGTGCCGTCGGGACCACGGCCGTCCCTGAAGAGAAACCGGCTGCGGTGCTCGCCGCCGGGCGCTTCGGCGAGCGCGCGCTGGAACCACTCGTGCTCGACGGAGCAGTGGTTCGGCACGATGTCGAGAAGGACGCGGATCCCAAGCTCGTGGGCGCCCTCGAGCAATCGCTCGAGAGCCGCGGTCCCACCGTAGACGTCGGCGATGCGCAGGTAGTCCGCGACGTCGTAGCCGCCGTCGCGATCGGGCGTCGGATAGCACGGACTGAGCCAGATCGCGTCGATGCCGAGATCGGCGACGTACGGGAGCTTGCCCGTGATCCCGTCGAGGTCGCCGATCCCGTCCCCGTCCGAGTCGGCGAACGACTTGACGTAGATCTGGTAGACGACGGCGTCGCGCCACCAGGTCGCCGGTGCGCTCGCGCCCTCCACTGCGAGCTCGGCTCTCACCGGCGCACCGCCGTCGTGACGACCGGTGAGGTCGAGACGGAGCCGTCGCTTGCGCGCGCGACCGCGACGAAGGACACGCGCTCTCCTCGCCTGTAGTCGGTCGGGTCGACGTAGACGCCGTACCGGCCGCCGTCGTCGGTCCCGGCACGCCGCCACGCGGAGGTGCCGGGTCGCCGTACGGCGAAGGTCACGTTGAGCGGATCCGACGTGGTCGCCGTCGCGGAGAGGCGAACGAGGTTCGTGAAGCGGTCGGGCGCGACCCGTAGCGTCACGCGCGCAGGCCCGCGTCGCGGCAGCTCCTGGTCGGCGCGGTAGAGGACGGCCGAGAGCGCGGGAATCCGGAGCGTGACCCGTCCGTTGGCGGCGCTCGTGACGACGGCGCCCGAACCGAGGAGACTGCTCCAGGACGTCGAGGGCGTCGCCGTCTGCGCCGTGACGGACACCGGCGCCTCCGACGCGTTGAACGCAGCGACGTACTCGTGCCGGGCGTCGCGGTCGATCCGCGACACGACGAGCGTCCCATCCCGCGCTACGCGGACGAACGACGCGCCCGTCGACAGCGCGGGGTGCGCATCGCGCAGCCCGGCGAGCACGCGCAGGTGCGCCGAGACGGGATGCGAGGTGAGCTCGAACGCCGAGCCTGTGCCGATCGGCGGAGATCCGACACGCTCCTCGGTCTGCCACTCACGCACCTGGGTCGAGAACAGATCCTGGCGCGCGGCCTTGTCCCCACCTCGACCCACGATCCCGACCTCGTCGCCGTAGTAGACCGCCGGCGCCCCCCGGAGGAGGTACAGGAGGCTGTGTCCGAGGAGATCGCGCGCGAGGAGCTCGGCGCCTTCTGCGCCGCCCTGCTCCTTGATCTTGAGCGCCGCGCGCCCGACGTCGTGGTTGCCGAGGAACGTGACGGGGGACGGCGCGACGCCCTCCGGGAGACGAAAGTAGTCGTCGTCGCCGAGGCGGGTCGAGATCCCTCGCGCGCCTGCCGATCCCCCGGCATACCGCATGAGCGCGTCCTGCAGCGGGAAGTCGATCACGTTCGGAACGGCGCGATCGCGTACGAACGACGACAGCGTGGCCGCGTCGGTCTCGAACACCTCTCCGAAGACCTCGAAGTCCGGGACGCCCGCGGCTCGAGCCGCCGCTCGGATCTTCGGCGTCCAGGCTCGGAAGAACGCGCTGTCGACGTGCTTCGCGGTGTCGACGCGGAATCCGTCGATCTCGTATGCGCGAATCCAGTCTCCCCACACCTTCGCGAGGCCGGACACGACGAACGGCTGCTCGGTGAAGACGTCGTCGAGCCCGAAGAAGTCCCCCTGCTCGAAGCAGCCCGGCGAGCACGACGAGAACTCGATGTCACCGCGGTTGTGGTACCGGGTCACGTCGTTGAGCCAGGCCGGGCGCTTGAGGTTCCGCTTCTCCGGAAGCACGATCGGCTCGCGCGGCTGGTAACGCGCAGAGAGGCACGGGAACCGCTTGCCGCCTGCGTAGCGCTGCGCCGAGAAGGGCTTCCCCTTGCAGTCCCGGTACGGGGCCTCCTTCGGCGAGCGAAACGTCGTCCCGCCGGAGAGGAGAATGACGTCGGCCGTGTGGTTTACGACGATGTCGAGGTAGACCTTCAGACCGAGACGGTGGGCGCAGTCGGCGAACGCGGCGAAGTCCTCGTTCGTGCCCAGGTGCGGGTCGACGCGCGTGAAGTCGAGCCCCCAGTAGCCGTGGTAGGCGGCGCTATCGCCCTGGACCCATTGCTGGACGACGATCGGCGCGAGCCAGATCGCGGTGAAGCCGAGATCCTTGATCCGCGCGAGCCCCGTTCGCGTGTCCGAGCACGATCCGGTGAGCCCCTTCAGATCGCCGCCGTGGTACCAGCCGATGTCCGCTGGCTCGAATCCCGTCACCGAGCGCGTGCCCGTGACGCCGCCGCGGTCGTTGCCCGGGTCGCCGTTCGCGTAGCGGTCCGGCATCACGAAGTAGATGCGCTGCGACGCGAACGGCGAATACGTGGGCGGCTGAGCGAGGGTCTCGAGGGCCGCACCTGAAGGCGGCTTCGGAGTAGCCTCCGCGGCCCCGGCGGCCCCACCGGCGCCCACGATAAGGGCAGTCGTGGCGATGGCCGCGAATGCGCTAGCGAAGCGCCGCACCGCTTTCCTTGTCGAAGAAGTGCAGTCCGGCGGGGTCGATCGCCAGCGGGATGGAGTCGCCGAGCCGCAGGTCGAGACGGGGCGGGAAGTGCGCCACGAGGTTCGGGCGAGCGAGGACGACGCTGTCGCCCTCCTCCGTCACCGGTTCCTCGGTCGCACCCTCGGGTCGAACCTGCTGAGCGTCGATGTGGAGATAGGCCATCAGTCCCGAGCCGAGCGCTTCGACGAGCTCGATCCGTCCGTCGATGGCGGGGAGATCGGGTCGCGTAGCGGCCGGATGCACATCCTCGGCGCGAATACCGACGACGACGTCACGCCCGTCGGCGCTGCTCACGCCCTTGTAGCGCGCGACGCTCGACGGAGAGACCGGCACCGTCGCCGAGCCGATCGTGGCCGACACGCCGCCGCCGTTCGAATGGACCGTCCCTTCGAAGAGGTTCATCGGCGGCGTGCCGATGAACCCGGCGACGAAGAGGTTGAACGGCTCGTCGTAGAGGTGCTGCGGAGTGTCGACCTGTTGGAGGACGCCCATGCTCATCACCGCGACGCGATCGCCCATCGTCATGGCTTCGACCTGGTCGTGGGTCACGTAGATGGTCGTCGTTGCGAGCTCGTGCTGGAGCTTCGCGATCTCGGCCCGCATCTCGACGCGCAGCTTGGCGTCGAGGTTCGACAGTGGCTCGTCCATGAGGAAGACCTGGGGCTCGCGGACGATTGCCCGTCCCATGGCGACGCGCTGGCGCTGGCCTCCGGAGAGCTCGCGCGGCTTGCGGGCGAGGTAGGGGGTGAGGTCGAGGAGGTTCGCGGCCCAGGCCACCCGCTTGGAGACGACGTCCTTCGGCATCTTGCGAAGCCTGAGTCCGAAGCCGATGTTGTCCGCGACCGAGAGGTGCGGGTAGAGCGCGTAGTTCTGGAACACCATCGCGATGTCGCGGTCCTTGGGCGACAGGTTGTTCACGACGCGGTCGCCGATCGTGACCGTCCCGTCCGAGATCTCCTCGAGCCCGGCGATCATCCGAAGCGCCGTCGTCTTGCCGCATCCCGAAGGTCCGACCAGCACGAGGAACTCCCCGTCTTTGATGTAGAGCGAGAGGTCCTGCACGGCGTGAACGCCGCCCTCGTAGATCTTGTCGACTTCCTTCAACTGGACGTCAGCCATTGGTCTTCTCCTCGGTCGTCACGCGATTCGCCAGACATGGAAGGCCGGCCCGGCCGCCGGGAGCACGGCATCGTCGCCGTCCAGCCGAGGGTCTTCGCCGATCAGGGTCTCGAGCCGGGCGCCGCCGAGCGCTGACAGAGGCAGCCGCACGTCGGAGTGGTCGGCCCGCGCCGCGAGGCAGAGCAGAGTCTCCTCACGGCTTTCGCGCAGGTACGCGATGGCGTCGCTCGACACGTGCGCGTAGCGGATGCCGCCACGCGCGAGCGCGGCGCTCTTCCGGCGCAACGCGACGAAGCGGCGATAGGTGTCGAGGACTTCCGTATCCCACGTCTCGGGACGATTCCACGGCATCGTCCGTCGCGCATCCTCGCCCCACGCCCCTTCGAGCCCGATCTCGTCGCCCGCGAACACCATCGGCACTCCGGGCGACGTCATCTGCAGGCCGACGCCGACGAGCTGGCGCTCTCTCGTCCCCGCGATCGTGCGGAAGCGCGCAGTGTCGTGGCTGTCGAGCAGCACCCAGGAGTGGAGCACGCTCTGCCATGGGACACCCGCGCGGAAGCGTCTCATCGTCTCCACGACCGATCCACCGGAGAGCCTCGGCACGCCTACCGGCAAGCCGATGAATCCGTTCTTGGGATCGTCCGGGAGCGTATCGCCGCGTAGCCACGTCCACACCGGCCGGGTAAAACCGGGGTAGTTCATCGTCCCGTGCCATCCGCCCTCGCGTAGGTCGGCACGGCTGTCGTGCGCATGCTCGGCGACGACGACGGCGTCCGGTCGAGCGGCGACCGCGGCCACCCTCACGCCGCGAGACACCTCGGGGAGGACGTCCACGTCGCGCAGGCGCCCGGTCATGTTCGCGACGTCGATCCGCCACCCGTCGAGCGAGATCGGCGGCTCCAGCCACCTCCGTACGACGGACGAGTCGCCGTCGAACAGGCGACGCCGGAGCTCGTCCGAGCGAAGGTCGAGCTTGGGAAGCGACGGCACGCCGAGCCAGCTCTCGTACCCTCTGGGGAGCCGCTCGTCGAAGAAGAAGAAGTCGCGCTCGGGCGTCCGGCCGTCCTGCGCGGCAATGAACCACTCGTGACCGGCTCCGATGTGGTTCGTGGTCAGGTCGCCGAGCACGCGCATACCTCTGTCCCGGGCTGCGCGAACGAGCGAGACGAGGGCCTCGTCGCCTCCGAGCAACGGATCGACCGTGTCGAAGCTGGACGCGTCGTACCGGTGCGTGCTGCCGGCGGGGAACACGGGCGTCAGATAGAGGACGTTCGCCCCCAACCCCTCGACGTGGTCCAGATGCTGCTCGATCCCGGCGAGCGTGCCGCCGAACCACTCGAGCGGCGTTTCGGGGCCACGCCCGCTGGGTAGCTCGTCCCAGTCTCGGGCAACCGCCCACCCCGGAGGATCCGCTTCGACGCGGCCGTGCGCGAACCGGTCTGGGAAGATCTCGTAGACGACGGACTCCTGATGCCACGCCGGGCCGCCTCGATCAGGGGTGGCGACGAAGTCGTCCGCGTCGGGGACATCGAAGCGCTGCAGGCCCGCCCCGTTCAGCCAGGCGTACTCGAAGTCACCGCCCGAGAGAAGCCACCGGTACGGCGTCGCGAGGTTCCAGACGGGGAAGGTCGCGCGCCACCAGATCTCACCCTCCGTCTTGCGATCGACAACCGCAACCGCAATTCGCGGCTCGCCGTCGCGGACGTATCGCAACGCCACCTCGTCCGCGCGAGCCTCCGTCGAGACACGGAGCAAGACCGTGACCTCGTCACCGAGCTCCGTCGCGGGCTCGAGGGTGTAGAGCTCCGAGCCGTCGTGGTGCGGCTCGGCAAGCAGCGTCGCCATCTCGCTAGCCCTTCACGGCGCCGGCCACGCCCTCCGTGAAGTAGCGCTGGAGAAAGAAGAACAGGATGACAACGGGAATCGCGGCGAGGATCACGCCTGCGCAGAACGTTCCCCACTGCTGCGCGTACTTGTCGTTGATGAACCCGTACAGGCCCACCGTCATCGTGAACTTGTCCGTCGAGTCGAGGAGGACGCTCGCGATGATGAACTCGTTGATCGAGAAGATGTACGAGATGAGCCCGACCACGGCCAGCACCGGCGCCGCGAGGGGCAGGATCACAGCCCAGAAGACCTGACCGGGCGTGGCGCCGTCGACGCGCGCCGACTCGTCCAGCGAGTCGGGGATCGAATCGAGAAAGCCCTTCATGAGCCACGTGTTCACGCCGAGAACGCCGCCGAGGTAGACGAGGATGAGACCGAGCCTCGTGTCGAGCCCGATCGCGGGAAAGACGTTCCCCACCCGCAGCACGATGAGGTAGATCGCGACGACCGCGAGGAACGTCGGGAACATCTGGATGAGGAGCAGGCTGAGCATCCCCATCCGCCGCCCCTTGAAGCGGAAGCGCGCGAACGCGTAGGCCGCGAGCACCCCGAAGAAAACGGACAGCAGCGCCGTCGTCCCGGAGACGAAGATCATGTTGACGTACCAGTTCTTGTACGGGATGTCGAGCGCGGCTTCGCTCGTCCCCTCCTCGCCGGGGTTCCCGCTCAGGATCGCCCTGAAGTTGTCGAGCGTGATGCTCTCCGGGATGAGGCCCGAGCCGGAGAGCGAGTCGACCGGGTTGAACGCGGCCGAGATGACGTACAGGATCGGGATGACTGCGAACCCGATCGCCACAAGGCCGACGAGGTAGCGCCACCAGTCGCGCGCGAGCTCCGACCGCTTTTGCGGCGTCTTCTCGGCGACGCGGGGGACTGCGGCTTCAGCTTGCTCGAGGGCGGTCATCGAACTGTCTCCAGGCTCTTCGTGCGCCAGAACGAGAATGCAGAGATCCCGGCGACGATGAAGAAGATGAAGATGGACACTGCCGCCGCGAGCCCGTACTGGGCTCCCTGGCCTGCAGAGAACGCGAGCTTGTAGGTGTAGGAGATGAGGATGTCGGTCGAGCCGGCGATGCTCTGGTCGACCCCGTACGGGCCCCCGCCGGTGAGGAAGAAGATGTTGTTGAACGCGTTGAAGTTGAACGCGAACGACGCGATGAGGAGCGGAGCGGTGACGACGAGCAGGAGCGGGAGCGTCACCCGCCTGAAGACCTGGAGTGAGCCCGCACCGTCCACACGGGCCGCCTCGTGCAGCTCCGCGGGTATTGCCTGAAGGGCAGCCGTGTTGACGAGGAAGAAGTACGGGAAGCCGAGCCAGACGTTGACGAGGATGCAGGAGACCTTGGCCCAGGTCGAGTCGAAGAGCCACGGGATGTTCGTCCCGAGGGTCTGGTTGATCACACCGAACTCGTCGTTCAACAGGCCCTGCCAGACGAGCACGCAGAGGAAGGCCGGAATCGCGAACGGAAGTACCAGGAGCGCGCGCTGGACGCGGCGAAGCCTGAGCGTCGGCTTGTTTAGCACGATCGCGAGGAACAACCCGAGCGCGAACATGAGGAAGACCGAGATCGAGGCGTACGCGACCGTCCAGACGAAGACGCTGACGAACGGATCGCGGTAGAGCGGGTCGCTCAGGACCGCCGAGAAGTTCTGGAAGCCGACATGCGTCTGCCAGCCGGGCTCGAGCTCCTCGCCCGACGGCGACGCGTACGAGCCCTCGCCCGAGTCCACGTAGACCGTGCCGGTCTCGATGTTCGTGAAGGTGTCGGTAGAGCCGTCATAGTCGAGCGTTGGCTGGAGCTCGACCGCGAGGCTAAGTCCTTCCGCCCGGATGAAGCGGTCGGCGCCCGCGGGGATCGTGAGCGCCGCCAGCGCCGCATCGATGCCGGCAAGCTCCGAGCCCTGCAGCACGTCGTACCCCTCGGCGGCGGTGATCGTGCCGATCTCGACCGTCGCCGAGTCCGCCGGCAGCGACTCGAGCTCGGCCTCCGATCCGACGAAGAGGTCACCCGTCGCCTCGTCGACGAGGAGCAGGACGAGCTCGCCGTCCTTCGTCGCGGGCGTCGCCCCAAACGACTTCCCGTCCGCCGGGGCGACGAGGGATACCTCCTGGATCGCGACGATCGCCTCGTCCTTCGTGAGGTTGTGCCCCGTCGACCAGTTCGTGAACGCGATGTTCGCGTTCGAGACGATCGGGACGATGACGAACGCGACGAGGAAGACGACCCCGGGCACGAGGTACTTGAGCGGGACGAGCCGCGTGCTCGGGTAGAGGTAGACGAGGTCGATGAGCGCCGTCGCGGCGAGGACGATCAGCGCCGCGATCCACTTGCCGTCGGCGACGAGCACGCCCGCCGCCCACAGCACGAGCGCGTTCAGGATCGCGAGCAAGACAATCTTGATCGCGAACCCGACGGACCCCGAGAAGAAGCCGACGGCTCGCACGAGCCACGAGGGCTTGGGAACACGTGCGTCGGCTGCGATGGGGGCGCTCGTCACCGTTCTGACCGATCCTTTCGGACGGAGGAGTGGGGCGCGGCCGTCGCGGCCGCGCCCCTTCCTGTTCAGTGCGAACTAGCCGATCTTCTGGGCGATGCTCTTCTGAGCACCGACGAAGGACTTCCGGGCGGGAATGGAGCCCGCGCCCTTCGTCGAACGAACCCAGGCGGCGCCCAGGTCACCCCAGACGCTGGCCATCTGCGGGATGTTCGGCATCGGAATGCCGCCGACCGATGCTTTGCCGAACGCCTTCAAGTCGGCATCCTTCACCTGCGCGCCCGCGACGGTATTCGCGGGGAAGCGCCCGTTGGCGGCCGCGAGCGCGAGCTGCGAGGCCGGGCGCGCCATGTAGGTCGCGACGAGATCCTTCGCGAGCGACTCGACGCCGTGAGCGGCCGAGAACTTCGTGACCATGAAGCCCTGCACGCCCAGGAACGGGACCGACTTGATCCCGGGGACGATGTCCGGGAACGGGGAAATCGTGTACTTGATGCCCGCCTTCTTGATGTCGCTGACGAACCACGGGCCCGTTATGTAGTAGGCAACCTTGCCGCTCGTGAAGAGCGCGCGACCCGTGTCCCACTGAACCTGCGAGCGGATGAGCCCCTCCTTGTTCCATTTGTCGATCAGGGCGGAGTTCTTCAAGAACTTGGGGTTCGCGATACCGATGTCCGACGGGTCGAGGTTGCCGGCCTTGTTCGTCCCGAAGACGTAGCCGCCGAGGCCGGAGAAGAACGGGTACATGTGGTACGCGTCGCCTTGCCCCTGCTGCACCGCAATGCCGACCTGGGACTTCGTCTTCTTCTTCGATGCGAGAGCCTGCTTCTCGAGGTCGGCGAACGACTTCGGAACCTTCGCGAGCTTCGTGTTGGTGACCAGCGCGATGTTCTCCAGTGCGGTGGGCGCGCCGTACAGCTTCTTGATGGCAGTGCCGTAGGAGAACGCGTTGAGCGCGTACGCCGGGAACTGCTTCCTCGTCGCCGCGGATGGCGAGAGCGGGATGATGGAGCCGTTGCCCGAGAGCTCACCGACCCAGTCGTGAGCGCCCACGATGACGTCCGGCGCGTTCTCGACCGCGACCGTGGAGACCTCCTGGCGGATGGGACCGGACTGCTTCTGTACGACCTGGACGGTCACGCCCTTCGCGCGTGCCCAGTTGTTCGCCACCTGCGTGACGGCCGGGACGCGGTCGGCATCGGCCCAGATGACGATCTTCGCCGACTGGCTGTTCGCCGATGTGCCGGTCGAGACGGCGACCACGGCGACGAGCGCGGTGACGGCCAGGCCGGCAGCCACTCGCACCCTGCGGGTACTCAACATAGGAAAGCCCTCCTTGAGGAAACGAAATGGTGCGCGCTGAATGAAAGATTGTTTCATTCTCATGAAACGCGCGCCGAGCTTAACCGTTCAGCGAGAGTCGGTCAAGGTGGGAAAATACGCACCACCGTCGTAGAAATGACGCTAACATCGGGCGCTCGCACATGACAGGCGTTTCCTCTTTCCGAAACGTGACGTCGCCCTCGCGGGGCCTATCGTCGAGAAAGCCCGATGGCCAGTCTTAGAGACGTCGCCGACCGCGCCGGGGTTAGCCTCGCCACCGCCTCGCGCGTCGCCAGCGGCTCCTCCGCCGTGCGCCCCGAGACGAGGGAGCGCGTCGAGGGCGCAATGCGCGACCTCCTGTACGTCCCGCCGGGACGGAGCGACGAGTCGAGCGCGATCGGGCTCTTCGTGCCGGAGTTCTCGAACCCCGTCTTCGCCGCGCTCGCCGAGGCGATGGAGATGCACGCCGCCCGGAGCGGCCTCGCGACGATCCTCTGCAACACGCACGGCTCGGCCGGCCGCGAGCGCGACTACGTCCGGATGCTGCTCGAGCGCGGCGTCGAGGGGATGCTGTTCATCTCGGCCGAGATCACGGACGTGCGCGGCAGGCACTCGCACTACTCGAAGCTCCTCGAGCGCGGTGCTCGGCTCGTGTTCGTGAACGGCGGCTCCGACTCGCTCCCCGTGACTGCGGTGGGTGTCGACGAGCGTGCATCGGGCCGGATGGCGGCCGAGCACCTGCTGGAGCTCGGGCATCACAGGATCGGATTCGTCGCCGGCTGGGCGTTCGCCCTGCCCACGCGCGAGAAGCTCCGGGGGCGCGCCGACGCGCTGCGCGAGGCCGGGCTCG
>JBOHBA010000140.1:0-3497 GCA_050698095.1 Gaiellaceae bacterium | reverse complement strand
GAACTGGGGAGGATTGGGTACTCAGGTTTTCGTCCGAGCGTCCGGTTCTCTCGTCCCCCTTTCGGGGGGATTTCAGCCCAATCGCAACAAGTCAGCGTCAGGCGCGGTCGAGCTCGTGAAGCGTCTCGCCGCGGTGGAGGCGCTGGGCGATGTCGAAGGTCTGCCTCTGAGCACGGGTCGTCGTGGCGTGTGCTGCGAGGTAGCGCGCCGCGGCGATGAGCGGCCGTGCCGCTTCGTCGGTGCCACGCAGGTGCTCGTGTTGCCGTACCGATGCCTCGACGCACTGGATCGTGTGGAAGTTTCGGTCCTCACGCAGCAGCACGGACCCGAGAGCTGAGACGAGTCGGTCCGCATCGCCTCCTGCGGCCAAGAAGGACGCGACGAGCAGACTCGCCTGGTCGACGGGCTGCTTCTTGTCATAGAGCCGCCACAGGTCGTCGAGCAGCGTGTCCGGATCTGCGGGCTGCCCCGCCTGTGGAATCCGCGTTGCGGGAACGTTTAGGAAGCGGTCGAGGTACACGCTCATGGCTGCGTCGAACGCGCCACGAAGGAGCTCCCGAGACGGGGAGCGTCTCAGGCCTTGCTCGACGGCGTTTGCGAACGTGAACGTGTGAAGCGCCGTGTCCCAGTCGCCGAACTCGTTCGTCGTCGGAAACCGTGCAATTCGCGTCGCGGCTGCAGAGGAGACAGCTGATGCCAGCTCGACCTCGGATGCGCCATCGCGGAGTGACTCCAGCAGCGCGTCGACGCTCGCGGCGGGATAGTCCCCGAGTACGGACTCGACGAGCTCGGAGCGACCGGACCAGTCGCCTCTGCGAGGCTTGCCCGCTTCGAGCGCGTCAGGAATCTGCGCGAACGCGCCCTCGAGCAGCGCAACGACGTCGACGGGATTCCGCCAGGCGTTGCTCTCCTCCATGCGTTGCGCATGCGCGATCTGCGAGGGCAGCGAGGCCAGCACGACCTCGGCTCGATCCCAGCCCGCGACGTCGAGGGCCTCCAAGGCTTTGTTGACGAAGTCGAGTGCATGGCCCGAGTCGAGGTAGCGATGGTCCGTCGTAGCCGCGAAGAGCATGTCGGCGAGCCCGGTCGCGGATGCGCCGGCGCGCACGGCCGAGACGAGCGCGCGTTCCGCGCCCTCGGCGTCGCGTACCTCCGCAAAGCGCCGAAACCAGCGCCCGAGGGTCGCAGAGTCGGCGTCTGTCGACGGCAGCGGATCGAGCGGGAACCGCGGTGGATCGCCCGCTGCCTCGGCGCTGACGTCGGCGAGTCCGTGGTACAGAGCCACGGGGACATCCGCCGGAGCGAGGCGCGGCATGAGGTTCGCGAAGCACGCGAGCGTCGTCAGGCCGCGGCCCCAGCCTTCTCCTCGGCGTTCCGCTCCGAATTCGAGCCCTGCCGAGAACGCGTCGACTCCGGTCGGGTCGGCCTCCGCGAGCGTGATCGCGGCCTTGGCGAGAACAAGTGGGATGTTCCGCTCCAACCCGACGCGGAGGCGCGTGAGATGGTGCGCGACGAGGCCCTCGCGTGGAGTGACGTCGACGTACACGTCGTCGCCGCGTAGCTCGACCGGAAAGCGCCGAAGGTCGTCCGCCCACTGATCGAACGTGCCGCCGGAGCAGAGGTCGAAGCGGGCGTGGTGCCAGTGGCAGGTGAGAATCCCGTCGGCGACCGTGCCGCGATGCAGAGGGAATCCCATGTGCGGGCAGCGGTTGTCGACGGCGTGCACCGCGTCACCGTCCGCGAACAGGCAGAGCGTGTGGCCATCGACGTTCAAGACGAGGCGTCCTGCGGCTTGAAGCTCGGCGAGGCTCGCCGCCCGAACAAGTCCGTCGATCACGGTGACTGCCATGTTTCCTCCTTCGGACAAGGTCGGTGAGGAGTCGTTCGACGTATGGGCGAAGCGTAGAACATCAAGTAATGTAGAAGTCAAGGGTGGCGCCAGAATTGACCATTGGTGAGGTCGCGATGCGAAGCGGCGTCGCACCCTCCGCTCTCCGGTTCTACGAGAACACGGGTCTCATCGCCTCTCGCCGGACGAGCGGAAATCAGCGCCGTTACGAACGGGCGACCCTTCGTCGGATCGCCGTTGTCCAGGCGGGTAAGGCCGCAGGCATTCCGTTGGCCGAGATCCAGGCTGCGCTCGCGACTCTCCCGGACGATCGCGTGCCGACCCGGAAGGACTGGGACCGGCTATCGCGTTCCTGGCGGAAGGACGTCGACCGGCGCATCGCCCTTCTGCAAGGGCTCCGCGAGCGCCTGACCACCTGCATCGGCTGTGGCTGTCTCTCGATCGACCGCTGCACGCTCTTGAATCCCGGCGACGAGGCGGTCGGGCTCGGCGGGGGAGCCCATTACCTACTGAGAAATGGCCCTAGAAGCCGTACCGCTCCTCCTTGAACGGGTCAGCGTCGTTGTGGTAGCCGTAGCGCTCCCAGAACCCTGGGCGGTCGGTCGACGTGAGCTCGATTCCGCGCAGCCACTTCGCGCTCTTCCAGAAATACTTGCCGGGGATCACGAGGCGCAGCGGGCCGCCGTGCTCCGGTGCGAGCGGGGCACCGTCGGCGTGCGTCGCCAGCAGCGAGAGCGGATCTCGGAGGAACGAGATCGGCACGTTCGCGGTGTAGCCCTCCTCCGCGTGCGCGACGACGTAGCGCGCTGACGGACGAGGCTTGACGAGCTCCTCGAGCGCGCTCCAGTGGACGCCCTCGAAGGTGACGTCGAATCGGCTCCAGCGCGTGACGCAGTGGATGTCCTGCGTGTGACTCGTGCGTGGAAGCGCGTTCAGCTCCTCCCAGGAGATCCGGAGCGGATTCCCGACTTCGCCTTCGACGAAGAAGTCCCACGTCGAGAGGGGCGTGTTGGGAATCGAGCCCGCGTGGAGCACCGGCCACTTCTCGGTCAGATACTGACCAGGCGGGAGCCGCGCCGGGTCGTAGCCGGCGTCCAAGACCTTCCTCTCCGCTCTGCCCCTGAACACGATTCCTACACTAGTCCCGATGACTGTTACCGCGTTACGGGTCGCCCGCCGCTCGCGCGAGTTCGTCGGCGTGCGCGGTCCGGAGGCGGCGTCCTACCTGCAGGCGATGGTCTCGAACGACGTCGAGGCCCTCGCGGTCGGCGATGCGTGTGCTGCACTCCTCTTGACTCCGAAGGCGCGGGTGATCGCTCCGCTCACGGTGCTCCGGCGGGGAGTGAGCGACTTTCTCCTGCTGACGGAGCCCGGGCTCGGTGACCGCGTGCGCTCCGTGCTGCTCCGCTCGCGCTTTGCTGCGAAGTGCGAGATCGAGCTGGAGGCGCACGAGTCGGTGATCGTCTTCGGCGAGGCGGAGGGCATCCCCAACACCGACTACGAAGTCACCGCGGTCGAGGCGCTCGACGGGCTCCACGAGCCGACCGTCGGCGACGACGAGCTCGAGCTGCTTCGAATCAAGGCCGGCACGCCGAGATGGGCGCGCGAGATCGACGACCGGATCCTCCCCGCCGAGGCGGGCCTGGAC
>JBOHBA010000139.1:0-10212 GCA_050698095.1 Gaiellaceae bacterium | reverse complement strand
GCTCGAGGGCGACTGCGACCGATTCAATGCCGAGCTCCCGGAGCTGAAGAGCTTCGTGCTTCCGGGCGGGAGCGAGGTCGCCGCGCGGCTCCACCTGGCCCGCACGACGTGCCGTCGGGCCGAGCGTGAGGCGCTGGTCGCATCCGGTCTCTATGCGGTGAATCCTCTCGCGCTCGTGTACCTGAACCGCCTGTCCGACCTTCTCTTCATTCTCGCTCGCGCCGCGAACGCTGAGGCCGGCCGCGAAGAACCGCTCTGGAGGCCCGGGAGCTCGGCCTAATCCCCAGCGCGGCATCTCCGAACGCTTGACCGGTAATCGCGTCCTTCCCAGGTTGTAGGGGCGAGATATATCTCGCCCCTACGGCTACATGGCGAGCCGGCGTTACAGGTGGAATGTTGTGAGACGCCGAGCTAGGCGACCGCGGTCCAGCGTGCGTCGTCGAGCCACTCGACGAGCTCGCTCGCCCGTCGCGGCCTGGCGACGTAGAACCCCTGCGCGTAGTCGCAGCCCCAGTCTCCGAGCAGGCGCCACGCCTCCTGTGTCTCCACGCCCTCTGCGACGACGGTGAGGTCGAGCGCGTGGCCGATGTCGATGAGGCCGCGTACGAGCGCTCCGTCCGTGTCGCTCACCCCGACGCCGGCAACGAGTCCGGCGTCGACCTTCAGCTCGTCGAGAGGGAGCACGCGGAGTGCCGCGAACGACGCGGTGCGTCCGCCGTCGTCGAGAGAGAGGCGCACGCCCAGCGCGCCGAATCGGCTGAGAACTTCGTCGTCGAGCTCGACTCCGGTGCCCGGTCCGGCGGGGACGACCTCGAGGGTCACCGGTGTCGAGACCACGTCGACCGATCGCAGCATCGTCTCGAGACCGTCCGCGAACTGCGGATCGTCGAGCAGGCGATACGGGATGTTGATCGAGACGCCGAGATCGTGTCCCGTGCTCGACCAGAGCTCGGCCGAGGTGAGCGCGTCTGCGAGCACGAGGAACGTCAGCTCGCGAGCGAGTGGCGTGCGCTCGACATGCGGAACGAACTCCGAAGGCGGTACCAATACTCCGTCCGCGAGCACGCGCCGGATCAGCGCTTCGGCCGAAAGCGTCGCTCCTGTCGCGAGGTCGAGAATCGGCTGATAGACGACCATGAGCTCCTTCTGCGCAAGCGCCCGCTCCACGTCCCGCACGATGCTGGGGTCGACGCCGCGCCGGATGAAGACCGAGTCGGCGGCGACATCGCGTTTCGTCGCGTACATCTGCCCGTCGGCTCGTGAGAGCAGCTCGTCGGACGTCCCGCCGTCCGTCGGGAATACCGCCCAGCCGATGCTGCCGTCGATCTCGATGGTCGCCCCGTCGACGCTGAACGGCTGGCGAAGCGCGTGGCGAAGGCGCCGAACGAGCGTCGTGGCGGTCTCGTTGGCCGTCTCGGTCGACAGGACGACGAACTCGTCGCCACCGACCCGAGCGACGGTGTCGCTCTCGCGCACCACGGTCGCGAATCGGTGCGCCAGAGTGCGCAGCACCGAGTCGCCCGCCTTGTGACCGCGGACGTCGTTGACGTCCTTGAAGCCGTCCAGGTCGATGACGATGAGGGTGAAGCGCTCGCCGGTGCGGCGGGATCGCCGCAGCGCCTGCTCGATCCGATCGTCCAGGAGGACGCGGTTCGGTAGGCCGGTGAGCGGGTCGCGCAGGGCTGCCGCGGCCGCCTTTGTCAAGCGGCCGTTCAGCAGGACGCCCGTCGCGGCGGCGAGAAACGAGAAGACGACGAGCACCGCGGTGATGTAATCCGCCCTCCCGTGGAAGGCGCCCGTGAGCAAGCTCGACGCGAGTACGAGCGCGGCCAGGGAGAGCGCCCACGCGAAGGTGCTGCTCAGATGCCGCCTTGACCTGATCGTCACTCGTTGTTCGCCATTCCTGCCCCGAGCTGGGGCTGCCGCAGTTACTTCCGACAGTAGTCAGTTGGGGTGCCGCGTCACCCCCAGATAGAGGGACGTTCATCCCCCGCTAGAGGGAGCGAGCGGTTCCGAGCGGTCCGGAGTGGGGAGGAAGCCGACTATTTCTCGGGAATCGAGCACCCGTGGACGTGGGAGCGGGTCTCGTCGGGCTGCTCGCCGGCGCGGCGCTGGGCCCGCTGGCGGATCGCGTTGCGACGAACGCTCCGCGTCACCAGCGGCTGCTCGGGCGAGTGCCGCGGTCGTCGTGGCTGCTGCTCGTCACCCTCGGCACGGGGCTCTCCGGGGGAGCGTCCGCGCTCGTCTTCGGCTTCACGCTCGACGCCCTGATCGCGGCGCTTCTCTGCTGGGTCTTGGTCGTGGTCACGCGAACCGACCTCGAGTACCGGCTGATCCCCGACAAGGTCGTGCTCCCGGGGGCGCTCGCGATCCTGGCGCTGCGAACGATCGACGACCCGAGCGTCGAATGGGTCCTCTGCGCACTCGGTGCCGCGCTCGTGCTGTTTCTCGTCGTCCTCGTGTACCCGAGCGGTCTTGGCCTGGGGGACGTGAAGCTGTCGGCGTTGCTCGGCGCGGGACTCGGCCTCTCGGTGATCCCGGCGATGTTCGTCGGATTCTTCGTCGCCTTCGTTCCGGCCGCGGTGCTGCTCGTCAGGTACGGGGGCGACGCTCGGAAGAAGGCCATACCGCTGGGGCCGTTTCTCGCGCTCGGCGGCGTCGTCGCTCTCTACTGGGGCGGCGCGATTCTCGACTGGTACAAGCAGCTCGCGACGTAGAGGCTTGATGCGGGGTCATGCGCACGTGCGGCTGGGGGCCTGCACGCGGCGCATCGTGGCCATCTCGATCGGCATCCGGGCTCTCCAGCCCGCACGCCGCCCGAGCTGACCACGCTGCTTGGTGCATGTCCTCCCCGACACGCCCGCCTAACCCGCATCAAGCCTCTAGCCGTAACTCGAGCGCCAACCCAACGGTGGTCTTTAGACGGCCGTCTTCAGAGCCGATCTTTGGGTCAATGGAAAGCGCATCGACGCCTGCCCGCGTTCCGTCTCCGATCGAGCCCGCGCTGCTCGCTGCGGCCGCACGAGAAGCGGCGGCTTCGCTCGGCGCGGCCACGGATCCGGCACGGGCGATCGACACCGCGGTGGAGGTCCTCCACGGCGCGGTCCGTGATCTCGTGCCGTCCGTGTTCATGCTCGAGCACGGGCGCTTCTGGCTCGTGGCGCACCGTGGCCACCCGGCCGTGCCGGACGGGGTCCGGGCCGTGAGCGGCATCATGGGTCGCGCGGTGCGATTGGGCATGCCGCAGCTGGTGCCCGACGTCAGTCTCGATCCCGACTACTTCGCCGTGCTCCCGGGCATCGTCTCGGAGCTTGCGATACCACTGAGGGCACACCGCGTCATCGTCGGCGCCCTCAATCTCGAGTCCGACCGGGTGCTCCCGGACGGCGCCGCCACCTTGGTGCAGCCGCTGGCCACAGCCCTCGCTCGTCTCGTCGAGACGCTCCGCTCGAGCCGCACGCTCGACCTCGCCGCTCTCACGCGGCTCTTCGTCCACCTGGGAAGCATTCGCGATCCCGCGGAGATCGCGTCACTGGCGGCCGCTTCACTGTCCAAAGTCCTCCCGATCGACGCGTCCCAGATTGTCGCTTGGGACGAGCTCGGTGCGTCCACGACCCTTGCCTCGTGGTGCGGCGAGAACTCGGACCAGGCGCCGCTCTCCCGCGAGGAGCTCGAAGCTGCTCGTGCGCTCGTCGATCCGAGCGCCGTCTGCCAGGTGCTCGAGACCGGAGGCAGACGCAGCGGCGCCCGGTTGCCCGCGTCGACGGTCTGGCTGCCGCTTCGCGTGAACGGCAAGGAGCTCGGCGCCCTGGTCGGTCGAAGCGGCGCGGCTGAGCCGGTCGACCCGGGGCAGCTCGAGACGGCCGCCGTCCTTGCCGCGCACGCTGCGGCATCGCTCGACTCCGCCTTCGCCTTGCGACGCGAACGGCAGAGCGCAGTCACGGATTCCCTGACGGGGATTCTGAATCGGCGCGGGCTCGAGGAGCGCCTCGACGTGGCGCTCGCGGCCGCACAGGAGGCACGCTTGCCGCTGAGCGTCCTCGTCATCGACTGCGACGACTTCAAGGACGTCAACGACCGCGCCGGGCACGAGTTCGGGGACACGCTGCTGCAGGAGGTCGCCGAGGCCCTCGGTCGGTCGCTGCCGGCCGGCGCCGAGGCCGCGCGGCTCGGAGGCGACGAGTTCGTCGTCCTGCTGCCTGAGGCGGGCGCGGACGCGGCAGAGGCGCTCGGGGCCCAGATCAAGAAGGTGCTCGCCGAGGGGCTGACCAATGCGGGCTTCCCGCTCCGGATCAGCGCCGGGATCGCCACCTACCCCTTCGACGGCGCCGGCGGGACCGCGTTGCTGCGCGCTGCCGATCAGGCCCTCTACGCCGCCAAGAGCGGCGGGAAGGACCGCGTGGCCTCGTTCCGGGAGCTCGCCCCGTCCCGAGCTGCTGCACCAGGGGTCACTCGTCTCGCGCTCGTCGAGTCTCGGCGCCGTGGCCGCACCGACAGCTCTGGCGCGGTGCTGGCCGACGCCATCGCCGCGGCGAAGGCGATCGACCTCGAGGAGACCGCCGACGGCGTGTGCAGTCGCCTGTGCAAGGCGCTTGTCTTCGTGGTAGGCGCGACAGCGTCCATCGGCTCGCGGGTGGTGGGCGACTTCGTCGTCGACACCACCAAGCACTCGCTTCGTGAGGTTTCGCTTGGAGACGACAGGGCGTACCGGATCGACGACTTTCCGCTGACGGCCGAGGTGCTACGTACCGGAAAGCCGGCGGCGGTCTCGTTCGCAGAGGGCGACGTCGATCCTGCGGAAGCGTTCATCCTGCGCGAGCTCGGGATGAACGCCGTGCTGCTGCTGCCGTTGAAGGTCGCCGGCCGCACGTGGGGCCTGGTCGAGCTCTACGACACGCGCCTGCGGATGTTCACGGAAGACGAGATCGCGGTGGCCGGATTCCTCACGATGCAGGCCGAGCGCCGGCTCGGAGTGGTGGAGGGCGTCGATGTCCCAAGGCGATCCCGCCCGAGCGTCTACGAGCTTCCCGAGGACGACTCGCCGCGCGGGCCCGCAAGCACGTAGGCGCAGCGCCTCCCGTCGCCGGGTAGCGGCGAGCGCCCTATCCGCGCAACCACGTAGCCCCGTCCTTCGAGCTCCAGGGCATCGCCAACAGCAAGTGCGGATACCTCGATCTCGAAGAGTCGATACGTGCGTCCGGGGACGAAGGCGAGCCGCACCCCCTGCTCGGGCGCTGGCGTCGCTCCGGCTTCGTACTGAGCGTCGAGCTCGGCGAGCCGCTCTTCGCGCGCACTCACGGCACGATCTCGCTGCTCGACCGCCGCGCGTCTGAGCTCCACGGCCCCGAGCTCGCCTCGACGGCGAGCGAGATCTGCCTCCTGACTCGCCAGACGGGTCTCGCGCTCGGTGAGGTCGCGCAGAAAGTCCGTCAGCTCGTTCTCTCGGGCCTCGAGGTCGGATGTCCGTAGCCGCAGCATGCGCTCGACCGAGGCCCTCGAGTCGCGAAGGAGCTCTTCGCGACGCTCGAGGTCGGCAATCGACTCGTCGAAGCGCGCAGCGTGCTCGTCGAGCTCGCGTCGCCGCTCTGCGAGGAGCTGCTCGAGCCGTTCCTCCGAGCTCGGGCCAGGGGTCAGAACCCGCCGAACCAGCCCGCCGATACCGTCGGTCGTGTCTGACGATTCGCGATCGGCTGGACGATCCTGCGGGTTCGCTTGCGTCATGCTGCGCCCTCCTGTGAGCGAAGCGAAGCCGGCGGACCGGCCCTTAGCCGTCGAGATCGGAGCGGCCCGCCGGCGAGGCGCGACTTCGCCGGGTCGCTGACGTCTCCTGCTCTGTATACCGTTCGAGAGAGGGTAAAGCTCGCGCACCCCGAAGCCGATAAGCGAGGCATGGACATCAACGGTGCCAGATTCCTCGCGGCGCGAATCCGCGCTGGCGTCGCCATCGGGGCGCGCATCGAGCTGGCGCGCGATGCGAGCGACGATTCGGGTCTCTGCGCCGGCGATCGTGGCGTCGTCGACAAGATCGACATGCACGGCCGCGTCTTCGTGAGCTGGGATCGTGGGTTCGCGTCGGAGATCGATCCCGAGGCGACGCCGATCAACCAGCTCGCCGCGTAGCGGGTCCGCGGCGCTCGCGACGCGCTGAAGTCCCGTCTCGAGGGGTCCTGAGCCGCGTCTCTCCGGCAGCGAGGAAAGACCACTAGGGCCCTTTGGATCGGTTCGCGCGGCCGTTCATGGACTTCGGGGAGGGCGACTCCGTAGGTGCTGTCTCTTCCTTCTTCGGACTCGCGCTGGCCCGCGACTTCGTCTCAGTGTCCTTTCGAGCGCTCGACGTGCTCGTCGTGTCACCCGTCCGTTTCGCCTGTCCGCGCGCGCTTGCCCTGGCCTCCGCGCTTCGCGCAGACGCGTTCCTGCGCGCCTTGACCGCGCGCGCACGGGCCTGAGCCTGGAGCCGCTTTGCCTGTCCGGGTGCGTCGGCCTTCCCGCGAGCGACACCGTTCCCTGGCACGAGCACGCCGCGCGGCGCGGTTTGTCCGAGTCGGAGACCGGGCTTGTCCGATTGCGCCGGAGGCTTGCCCGACGGCTTCGAGCTGAGCTCCGTGGCGCCGACGACCCCGACCCCGCCCGTCAGGGTTGCGGCGGCGACGACGGCCGCCGCCTTCGCAGCCACGCCGCCGGCGAAGACTCCACCGCCCGTGCCGGCGCCGGCGCTCGTCAGTGCGCCGACCGCCGCGGCGCCACCCGCCGCTGTCGGCATCGTCGCTGCTGTCGCCGTGCTCTCCATTCCTTTGAAGAGCGTGAGCGAGAGGGGAATCGGGACGAGCATCAGACCCTTGAGCGCGCGCCGGTTCCGCTGCTGCAAGCTCGTGAACCGCGCGCAGTCCGGGCACTCGGAGAGATGGTCTTTGAGGCGCCGTCGCTCCTTGCGACCGAGGCGGTCGTCTGCGGCACGCGAGATTGCCGCCAGCGCCTCGGTGCAGGTGAGCTGCTGCTCGAGCTCCTCGGCAAGCGAGCGCCTCGCTCTGAACAGAAGGGTTTCGAGAGCGGACGTGGTCACGCTCAGGATCTCGGCGACCTCAGCGTACGAGCGGCCCTCGAACTCGCGCAAGACGATTGCCTGCCGTTGCTGAGGTGGAATCTTGGAAAGCGCGACGAGCAGCTCGCCGACGCTCGGCCCCGCGTCCTCGTCCGCTCGGGCGTCGCTCGTTCCCTCGATGAACTCGACCTGCCGTGGGCGGGTCTGCTCCTGACGGAAGCGCTGTTTGATCGTGTTGCTCGCGATCGTCAGAAGCCAGTTCGACGCCTTGCGGGGGCGCACGCCCTGCTCGAGCGCGCGGTACGCGTTCAGAAAGGTCGTCTGCGTGACGTCCTCGGCGTCCGAATGGTTGCCGAGGACCGCCAACGCGTAGCGATAGATCTCGCCGCCGTGCCGCCGATAGAGATCGTCGATCTCGCGCGACGCGACGTGGCTGGACTCCGTGACAGCCATCGTCTGTACGGTCCTCCGCCCGGAGCGTGTCCGCAACCCACCTCACAAACTCTTAACACTCTCCGGCGCAAGGAAACGACGTGGATCTCGTCTTCTGTGATGTCGAAGCGACACTTCCCCCGAAACGGAGAAACCCAAATGACCAGACTCTTCATCGCCGCCATCGCCCTCTTCTGCCTCGCTGTGCCGGCGGCCCTTGCGGCCCCGCCGGCCGGCCAAGGTCCGACTGCGCCGAATCCCTCGCAGCTGTGTGCGGAGCAGTTGCGAACGATGGGCGCAGCGAACTTCCAGTCCCTGTACGCGCCGAACGGAAACGGCAAGAACGCGAAGGGCAAGTGCACCTCGCGTCAGGCGCAGCTCGTCGTGACCGCCGCCGACAACGCTGCCAAGACGTGCAAGACGGAGCGCGGGACGACCGAGACGACCATTACCGCCTTCCAGACGAAGTACGGGACGAACCCGAACAAAAAGAACGCTTTCGGCAAGTGCGTGTCCTCGGTGGCGAATGCCGCCGTGGAGGCGCAGCAGGACGCGACGATTAACGCGGCCCGCACGTGCAAGGCCGAGCGCGCACTGAACCCGGCTGCATTCAAGTTGAAGTACGGGACGAACGCGAACAAGGCGAACGCGTTCGGCAAGTGCGTCTCCAAGCT
Organism: Gaiellaceae bacterium; assembly: GCA_050698095.1. Taxonomy (GTDB): domain Bacteria; phylum Actinomycetota; class Thermoleophilia; order Gaiellales; family Gaiellaceae; genus GMQP-bins7. The sequence goes on along the minus strand of JBOHBA010000139.1, from coordinate 2,067 downwards.
GGCGAAGGAGCAGGGCTCCTCATCGTGAGCTGAACCCAGACCCGCAGCGGTCGGCGGCACCGGTTGCGGCGGCAGGGGGAAGAGAGGCGAAAGAGGTCGAGAGACCTCTTTCGCCGTTTTGCGGGTCGCCTCTCCGGGGTCAGACCCCGGGTCATGTCCGGAAAGGCTACGTCCCCTGCCTCGAAGACCCGTCGCTAGGCTTCGGCTCGGTTGCTCGGGCTCAGGAGATCACGCTCTCGCGCCTCGCGTGTAGCTTCCTCGAGTCTTCGTCGTGCGGCGATCGGATCGGGATCGATGAGTTCCAATGCTGCGGCAACATCGAGGTAAGCCGGCGCAGGTTCGTGGCCGATCGTTGCCGCGTAGCTGCTCCACCGCCAGAGCTCAGGACGCTGAACGACCCCTGCCCGGACCGGATTCATCAAGACGTAGATGATCGCCGAGTAGAGGTGGCGGTCGGTTCGCAGTCGGGCCGAGTAGTAGCGGCCGCGAAAGAGGTGGCCATCCCGCGTGTGCCGGCGGTTGAAGCTCTGCGCATACGGAGCTTGGAAGCGTTGCATTCCGAGGCCGAGATTCGGCTCGGGAGTATTGAGGACGAGGTGGAGGTGTGTATCGAGGAGGCAGTACGCGAGACACGACCACCGGCATCGCTCGACCACCCATTCGAAGCGGTGGAACAGGTTCGTGCGATCGTAGTCGTCGTAGGCCACGAACCCTCCGGCATTGCCCTTCGCGACGACGTGGTGGATCGCCCCGGGAGCCTCCTCTCTCGGCCTGCGTGGCACCCGCGAAGCATTGCCGCATCCGCTGGTTTCCGCGAGTTGTCCCTCCCGCGCGTGTCGGAACGGGACATGGCCCGGGGTCTGACCCCTGGGCTGACCACGACCGACCGGTGTGGCCTACCCCGGCGGACTACGGAGGCGTCAGCGGCTCCCAGCGCGGGAGCGTGAGCTTCAGTGTCGTCGGGCCGCCCGGCGCGCTCTCGAGCTCGAACGTGCCGCCGACCATGCGGACGCGCTCGCCGATTCCGACGAGGCCGAGCCTGCCGCGCTGCGCCGCCCTGGCCAGCGCTCGCTCGACCTCGAAGCCGATGCCGTCGTCCACGACCTGGAGCTCGATCGCGCTTCGCCGCGCCCGCACGCGAACCGAGACATTCGTCGCGCCGGCGTGCTCACGGATGTTCGCAAGCGCCTCCTGGATCGCCCTGAACACGGTAATTCGCTGAGCTGAGGAGAGCGAGTCCGGATCGCCCCGTATCTCGAGGTCGACGTGGATTCCCGAGCGCTCCGCGAAGCCGTCGACCTCGCGGTGGAGAATCTCTCCCAGTGGACGGCTGATGACGCTCTTTGTCTCGAGCGAATGGGCGATCTCGCGAAGTTGCCTGTCGAGCTCGACCAGCCGGGAGGAGAGGTCGTCGAAGCGCCCGCTCGTCTGCTCGCGGTAGTCGTCGAGCACGAACGGATAGACCTGCTGTTGGAGAAGCCGCACGTCCGCAGCGAGGGCGAGTACGTCCTGGATCGGCCCGTCGTGCAGATCGAACCCGAGACGCATCAGCCGGCGCTCGGCGGATGCCACGAGGGTTCGCTCTCGCGCAGCGGAGTGCTCGAGCAACCGCTCGCGCTCGATGACTGAGCTCAGTGCCGCTCCGGCTTCGGTGAGGTACGCGTCGGCCACCTCGGGTCCGGCCGTGCCCAATCTTCCCACGATGGCGGCGTACGCTTGGCCGAAGCGGAGTACCGGCATGGACCGAAGTTGGGATCCGCCGAGAAGGGAAAGGCGCGATCTCCGTTGGAGAGTTGCCTTCGCTTCCGCGCGAACGCGACGGCTCGGCCGTCCCTCGATACCCAGGGTCATGATGCTTTCGACCCCGTCTGGGCCCTGCGCCCACAGAGAGACGTCGGCGAGCACGTCGAAGCCGAGCAACAAGCTGAGCTGGATCTCAACCGAGACGAGAGGCGGCAGCTCGAGAAGCTTGGGGTTACCGACCGTCGCGGTGAAGAGGACGTAGCGTGCTGCAGGGAGTGGAAGCGCACATGCTTCTGCCACCGCCGCCGCCGCGCCGCGTACGTC
>JBOHBA010000138.1:0-3748 GCA_050698095.1 Gaiellaceae bacterium | reverse complement strand
CCCCCGAGAGGAACGTGCAGAGGACGCCGACCGAGGCCGACGGAGGCGTGTTGTCGTAGAGCTCTCGTACGAGGTGATAGGGAGCGAAGCCCTCGCCCGAGAGCCCGTCGTCGCGCCAGAACGGCTGCTCGTACGCCGCGAGAACCTTCGTGATGCTCCCCTGCGAGATCGCCTGCTCGAGCCGGAGGCGCCAGGCCGGAAGCGGTGGGTCGAAGCGGATGGCGCCGGTCAGGTTGGGCGCGACCGCCACGATCGCGGTGCGCGCCTTAACGTGCATGGATCCCGCGCGCGCCTCGACCGCCTCCGAAGACCAGGAGAGGGAGCGCACGGGCGCGTCGAGCACCACCCGCTCACCGAGCCGCTCGGCGAGACGGAGCGGGATCAGCTGCGTCCCCCCCACGATCCGGTAGAGCAGGCACTGCTCGGGCGCGAAGAGCTCATACGTCCCGCCGGCGCCCGCGATCGCCCACAGTCCCTGGAGCACTGAGAACGTGTGGGCCGGCTTCGTCAGGAAACCGCCGGCGAGCCACGAGCGCATGAGATCGCGAGCGGTGTCGTCGGCGATCTCGCGCCTGAGCCAGGCTTCGAACGTCGTCGCGTCGAGCTCGTCCGCGTGCGGGTGCGTCCAGGGCGCCTCCGGATCGAGCTCCTTCGCCAGCTGGTCGAGCTTCTTCTCGGCCTCCTCGTACGCCCGCATCGACTTCGCGGCGACCGGCTCGTGACCCGCATAGCGATGCGCGTGCCCGGCGGTGTCGACGTAGACGTTCTCACCTTCACGGTACGCCGGAAAGACCTCGACGCCGAGCTCGGCACGCAGCTCGTGCAGCCGCGCGTGGTACGGCGCGACCCACTCACCGCCGAGCTCGTTGGCCTCTCCCCCCAGCTCCGTGTTCCAGAGGCGGCCACCGACCCGGTCCCGCGCTTCCAGCACGACGACGTCGAGCCCGCGCTCGACGAGCCGCGTCGCCGCGACGAGCCCGGTGATCCCGGCTCCGACGACAACGACATCCGCCTCGAGCTCGCGCAGACTCAGCTCGCCGTCACCTCGTCCTCGGCGAGGATCCGCAACGCGTCCGGCGGCAAATGAGCCGTCACAGCGGCTCCCACGTCGTACTCCTCGACCGCTTCCGCGTTCGCAACGAGCGCCTGCAGCCGATCTCCGCCCGGAAGAGTGACGTACACCTGTGTCGTCGAGCCGAGGTAGACGAAGCGCTCGATCGTGGCGGGAATGCGATTGGGACCGACCGTCCCGTCCGGCTCGATGCGTACGCGCTCCGGGCGGATCGAGAGCCGGACGACACCGGTCCGACGAGTCTGCCCTCCCTCCGCCACGAGCCGCGCGCCGCTCAGCTCGACCTCGCCCCGACCGCTCGACTGAGCCCGGAGGAGGTTCGAGACGCCGATGAAGTCGGCGACGAACGCCGTGGCGGGGTGCTCGTACACGTCGCGCGGCGTGCCGAGCTGCTCGACCCGACCGTGCGACATGACCGCGAGCCGGTCCGACATCGTCAGCGCCTCCTCCTGGTCGTGAGTCACGTAGATGAACGTGATCCCCACCTCGCGCTGGATGCTCTTGAGCTCGATCTGCAGCTCGCGGCGGAGCTTCGCGTCGAGCGCGCCGAGCGGCTCGTCCAGCAGGAGGACGTCAGGCGTGAGAATGAGCGCCCGCGCGAGGGCAACCCGCTGCTGCTGGCCACCCGAGAGCTGGTGCGGCTTCCGCGTTCCGAATCCGCCGAGGCGGACGAGCTCGAGCGTCTCCTCGACTCTCCCGCGCTTCTCCGCTGCCGAGATGGTGCGGAAACGCAGCCCGAACGCGACGTTGTCACCGACCGTCAGGTGCGGGAAGAGCGCGTAGCTCTGGAAGACCGTGTTCACGGGGCGGCGGTGTGGCGGGGTTTCGGTTACGTCGGTCTCGCCGATCAGAATCCGCCCTTCGTCCGGGCGCTCGAAGCCCGCGATCATCCGCAGCGTTGTCGTCTTCCCGCAGCCGGACGGTCCGAGGAGCGAGAAGAACTCACCCTGCGTGACCGTGAGCGAGACGCCGTCCACCGCCTGCACCGTCCCGAAACCCTTGCGCACGTGGTCGAGAACGACGCCTGCGGGCGCTTCCGTCATCGCGCGAGCTCCCGTTCGACGCTCTGCCGGGCCAGGAGGCGGGCACCCCCGCGATCGACGATGCCGAGGTAGAGCATCGAGTCGAGACCGTCGGCCACCGCGGCCAGGCGCCAGCCGGCAGCGCGGGCGTCGACTGAGCTCGGGATCGATCCGTCCTCGCGACCCTCCTCGATCAGCTCAGCGAGGCGGTCGAGCCACGCACGGTAGGTGCGCTCGACCGCGGGGCGCAACTCCTCGTCGACGCGCAGGCTGCTCCAGACCTCGTTCCAGAGAGCTCGGTGGCCTCCGAAGGGGTCGCTGGGATCGACCGAGGCAAGGAGGTAGTCCTCGACACGCTCGGCACCTGTGCCTGCCCGCGCGAGCTCACCTGCGACCGCGTCGTCCCAGCGCTCGCCCGAATACGCAAACGCCGCGCGGAGGAGCTCCTGGCGCGTCGCGAAGTAGTAGTGCACGAGCGCCTTCGAGACCCCGGCCTCGCGGGCGACGCTCGCCATCCTCAGGCCGTGCGCGCCGTCGCGCACGACGACACGACAGGTCGCCTGCAGGATGTCAGCCACTCGATCTGTGGGAGCAAGAGCCGTAGCGCTCACAACGGAGGCATCTTCTTCCATTCGTCGCCGGGATTGTATATCCTGACTGTCCGGTCAGTCAGGAGAAAGCAGCACGCATGAGCCAAGACAGCATCCGCGCAATCGAGGACACCGCCGCTACCGAAGCTGCGGCTTCCACACGCCTCTACTTCGGACCCTGGTACCGGCGCTCGCCGTTCTTCGAGTCCACGCTTCGAGCCGGCTGCCGGGCCTACGACATCTACAACAAGATGTACCTCCCTGCCGAGTACGACGACCCCGAGGTCGAGTACTGGGCGCTGTTGGACGGCGTGACGCTGTGGGACGTGGGCGTCGAGCGAACGGTCGAGATCAGCGGGCCGGACGCCGATCGGCTCACGAACATGCTCACCTGCCGCGACTTGACGCGGTGCACGGTGGGGCAGGGCAAGTACATGCTCGTCACCGCGCCGGACGGCGGCATCGTCAACGACCCCGTTCTGATGCACGTCGACGAGAACACGTGGTGGATGCAGCTCGCCGACGCCGACGCCGGGCTGTACGCGCTCGGAGTGCTCTTTCAAAGCGGCCTCGACGCGCACGTCTCGTATCCCGACGTCCACCCGGTGCAGGTGCAGGGCCCGCTGTCGGGGGCGACGCTCGAGAAGCTGGTCGGCGACGCGATCTACGACCTGCGCTACTACTTTTGCGGCCGGTTCACGCTCGACGACATTCCGGTCGTGATCAGCCGAACAGGCTGGTCGGCGGTGCCGGGCTTCGAGGTGAACCTCCTCGACGGGAGTCGGGGCGCCGACCTGTGGGACGCGATCATGGCCGCTGGCGAGGAGTTCGGAATCCGGCCGATCGCTCCGAGCGAGGCGCGCAGAATCGAGGCAGGGATCTTCAACCTCGGTTCCGACATGACCCTGCGCGACACGCCCTTCCACGTGATGGGTCTCGAGCGCCTCGTCGAGCCACAGGAGCAGGACTACATCGGACGATCCGCGCTCGAGCGCGTCCGCGCCGAGGGCGTCGACCGAAAGCTGGTCGGGATCGACTTCGACGGGCCCAATCCACTTCCCGGA
>JBOHBA010000137.1:0-7589 GCA_050698095.1 Gaiellaceae bacterium | reverse complement strand
GATATCGGGGCTCCTTGCGTCGTTGCCTCGCACCACCTGTCGCGTGTCTTCCACCGTGCCCATTTTCCGGACAGGCCCTACGCCATCACTTCGACGCGCGACTCGAGCCGTCGCTGCTCGGCGGTCTCGCCGGCTTCGCGGTCGAGCACGCTTCGCAGCGCGCGAATCGACACCTCGACCTGGTCGTCGCTCGGCTCGCGCGTGGTGAGCCGCTGTAGCCAGAGGCCGGGCGCGAGAAGGGTCATGAGCGCGCGGTTCGACTGATGCTTGCCCGCATAGCGGATGAGCTCGTACGCCAGCCCCGCGATCACCGGCAGGAGCAGGATCCTGCTCACGATCAGCCAGTACCAGACGGGACGCCCGACGAACGCGAAGACGAAGATAGCGATGACCATGACCCAGAGCAAAAAAGCCGTTCCGCAACGGGGGTGAATCAAGCTGAACTTCTGCACAGAGGACGGAGTCAGCTCGGCGCCCGCCTCGAGAGCGTTGATGGCCTTGTGCTCCGCGCCGTGGTACTGGAATACCCGACGAAGATCCGGGAGCAGCGAGATCACCAGGATGTAGCCGATGAAGACGGCCACCCGGATCAATCCCTCGACCACGACGAAGACCCCCGTCGATTCGATCGGGAGCCAGTTCGTCAGCAGCGCCGGGCCGACCTTGAAGAGCATGAGCGCGAAGCCGATCGCGATCGCGAACGAGAAGATGATCTGACCGCGGCCGATCTGCGTCTGGATCTCACCGTCCTCGTCGCGTTCCTGCGAGGCCACGTTGGCCGAAATCGCAAGGGCACGGAATCCGATCGCGAGCGACTCCCCGAGTGCGATCACGCCTCGGATCACCGGAAGCCGCCAGACGCGGCGGCGCTGCATCGGCGACGTGATCTCCCTGATGACCTCCGTGATCTCGCCCTCGGGCGTGCGGATGGCGACAGCCCAGCTCGAGGGGCTGCGCATCATCACGCCTTCGAGAACGGCCTGTCCGCCGTAGCTGACGGCCATAAGGCCTATTCGCCGCGGCTCGAGCCGGCTTTTTCGAGGCGGCGCTGGAAGCGCTCCACCCGACCGCCCGTGTCCACGAGCTTCTGCTTCCCCGTGTAGAAGGGGTGGCACTCGGCGCAGATCTCCACGTGCAGCTCGGACTTCGTGGAGCGCGTCCAGAACTCGTTGCCGCACGAACAAGTGACGTGCGCGAGGACGTAGTCGGGGTGGATCTCGGCCTTCATCGGCCTGCCAGGATACCAGCCGTGATCTTTGTGTCCGCGTTGCCGCCCGAAACGACGGCGACGACCGGAGCGCCCGGCTCGAGCTCGATCTTGCCGGCGAGCAGCGCCGCCACAGCCGCTGCGCCCGCCGGCTCGCACGCGAGCTTGGCGCGCGTGTAGACGAAGCGCATGCCCTCCTCGATCTCGTCGTCGCTCACCAGCACGACTTCCGCGACGCGCTCGCGGCAGACCTCGAGCGTGCCCTCGCCGGTGAACGGCGCGTTGAGCCCGTCCGCGATCGAGCGCGGCTCGATTCGCACGGGAGATCCCGCCGCGAGCGCGGCCGTAAGCGAGGGCGCGCCTTCGGGCTCGACGCCGACGACGCGGCAGTCGACCGCCGACGCGACGCCGGCGATGAGGCCGCCGCCGCCAACGGGCACCACGATCGTCGCCACGTCGGGCACGTCCTCGACCACCTCGAGCCCGAGCGTTCCGTGCCCGGCCTGGAGGACGGGATCGTCGAAGGGGTGGACGAACGCCCGACCCGTCTCCTCGGCGTACTCGAGAAGCCGCTCGTGCGCCTCGGCCGGGTTCGAGGCTTCGAGATCGACCTCGGCTCCGTAGGCTCGCGTCGCCGCGACTTTGAGCGGGTTCGCGGTCGCCCACATGAAGACCATGCACGCGACGTCCTCCTGCGCGGCCGCGAAAGCGGCGCCCTGGGCGGCGTTGCCGGCGGACCAGGTGACGATCCCGCGCGACTTCTCCTCGTCCGTGAGCGAGGCGAGCTTGGCGAGCATCCCGCGCGGCTTGAACGAGCCTGTCTTCTGGAAGAGCTCGGCTTTCAGGAACGCGCGTGGCCCGAGCGAGCGACAGGAGAGAGTCGGCGTGCGGTGGAGGTGGCCGCGGATCAGGAGAGCCGCGCGCGCGATGTCATCGCGGTCGATCACCGCGCGATCCTAGACGTCCATCACAATGCGGCCGTGGAGAGCGAACAGCGGCCCATCCGGCTCGTCGTCCGCGACGACGACCTGCGCCGCAGCCGGCTCACGGTGTTCTTCCGCTTCTTTCTCGCGATCCCCCACCTCGTCTGGGTGACGCTCTGGGGCATCGCAGCCTCGACCGTCGCCTTCATCCTCTGGCTCGCCGTCCTCATCGAAGCCAAAGCGCCCGAGAGCCTCCACGACTTCGTCGCGGGGTACGTCAGATATGCGACGCATGTCAGCGCCTACCTCTTCATCGCCGCGAATCCGTACCCCGGCTTCCGAGGCGCGCCCGGGTACCCCGTCGACGTCGAGATCGACCCGCCGGTACGACAAAGCCGGTGGACGGGCTTCTTCCGCGCCATCCTTGCGCTCCCTGCGCTGCTGCTCGGAGGAGCGCTCGGGAGCGGCTTCGCACTGGGGGGAAGCGGCGGAATCGCATACGGCTTCGCCGTCCTGGTAGGAGGGTCTGGAGTCGGCGCTGCGGCGGCGTTCCTCGCGTGGTTCGTCGCACTCGCCCGCGGACGCACGTCGCGTGGACTCCGCGACCTGACCGCGTTCGCGCTCGGGTACGGAGCCGAGGCGGCAGGCTATTTCCTGCTCCTCACGCCGCGCTACCCGAGCTCCGACCCTGCCCTCGCAGAGCCGTACTCGCGCCTCCCGCACCATCCCGTGCGCGCCGTCGTCACCGACGACCTCGGTCGTCCGCGCCTCACGATCTTCTTCCGCTGGCTCCTCGCGATCCCGCATCTCCTGTGGCTCACGCTCTGGTCGGTTCTGGCGATTCTCGCCGTCATCGCCGCGTGGTTCGCGGCGCTCGCGATCGGTCGCACCCCATTGCCCCTCCACCGCTTCCTCGCAGCGTTCGTCCGCTACTCGACCCACGTGTCCGCGTTCCTCTACGTCGTCGGGCGCCGTTTCCCGGGCTTCACCGGACGAGCCGGTTCGTACGGGATCGACATCGAGATCGATCCTCCGGGGCGGCAACGCCGCCTGACCATCCTCTTTCGTCTCCTGCTCGCGATCCCGGCATCTCTGCTGAGCGGGGCTCTCAGCGGCGTCGTGCTCTTCGTCGCGTTCCTCGGCTGGTGGTATGCGCTCGTTCGAGGGCGCATGCCTGAGGGTCTGCGAAATCTGGGCGCCTCGTGTCTGCGCTACTCGGCCCAGGCGACGTCGTACGTCTTCCTCCTGACCGACCGGTACCCCTACGCCGCGCCGATCCTCGTCGAGGCGCCTGAGCATTCGGAGCTGCCGCCTCCGGTCGTCGGAGACGCCTTCTGAGAACAGCCTTCACGGTTCTCGTCTTCGCTGCGCTGGCGCTCGGCGCCGCCCTGCTCGCCCCCACGGCGGTGCCGAACGATCTGTCGCTCGGCTCGATCGACGTCGACGGAGTGTTCGGAGCCGAGCAGGTTGCGGATGCGAAGCGGTACGAACGGTTCTTCTACGTCGACTGGATCCTCAGCCAGGTCGCGCTCCTCGCGACCCTCTGGCTCTACGCTCGCCATGGACGTGCGTTCGCGGGCGAGTCGTCCGCGGGCCCGATCGGGACGGGCATGTTGCTCGGGATGCTCGGCCTCGGCATCGTCTGGCTCGTCGCACTGCCGTTCCGGATCGCAGCGCATTGGTGGGCGCGGCGGTGGGATCAAACCGACCTGAACTATCTCGACTGGATCTTCGAGGACTGGGCGATCCTCGGCGCCCAGTTCGTCTCCATCTGCGTCGCGCTGCTCATCGTCATGGGCCTCGCGCTCTGGCTCGGCGAGCGCTGGTGGCTCCCCGGAGCCGCCGTATTCGTCGCCATCACTGCGTTCTTTTACTTCGTCACCCCGTACCTCGACTTCACCACGAAGCCGCTCGCCGACAAGCAGCTCGTTGCGGCCGCCCGGGAGTACGAGCGCGAGCTGGGGACCTCTGCGATCCCGATTCGCGTGGAGGAGGTGAGCCAGGACACGGATCAGGCCAACGCCTACGCCTTCGGGGTCGGGCCGTCGCGCCGCGTCGTGCTCTGGGACACGATCCTGCAGGACCCGTTCGACAAGGGAGAGCAAAAGGCGGTGCTCGCGCACGAGCTCGCGCACCACTCACAGCATCACCTACCCGAGGGCATCGGCTGGTTCGCGCTCTTCGCAGTGCCGGGGACCTGGATCCTCATGCGCGCGACCCGGAACCGTGGGGGCATGGGCGCGCCGGAGGCCGTTCCGCGAACCCTCCTCGTCGTCGCGGTCTTCCTGCTCGTCACCGCTCCGGCCTCCAACCTGATCTCGCGACGAATGGAGGCCGAGGCCGACTGGAAGGCACTCCAGGTGACGCGCGACCCGGACTCGCTCGAGGGCGTCATGGTCGACTTCGCGGGCTCCTCGCTCGGGGATCCGGATCCGCCTGCCTGGGCTCAGGCCATGCTCGGGACGCACCCGTCGCTCGCCGACCGGGTGGCGATGGCGCGGGCGTGGGCCCAGCAGAATCGCTGAATTGACGCTGCGCCACGAAACGGCTCAGTGCCACAAGGTTCGTCTTGCGCCGAGCTCTACGTCAGCGTGTATTCGGGGCCCGACCCGCCCTCGGGCGGCGTCAGGCGACCGCCCTTGGCAGTGATCGCGCCGCACTGAACGCAGTTCGACGGCGTGATCTCGACGGACACCATGTCGTCTCCGAGATCGCGGCCGACCTCATAGACGTGCGCCGGGCACATCCACTGCCAGGCCTCGGCGACGGGACGGCTCACGCGGGTCGTGACCTCGAGGTGATTCGGCTGATCGTCCCGCGTCCGGTTGCCCGAGGCGAAGACGGACGAGAGCTTGTCGAAGACGTACTTGCCGTCCGGGGCCGGATAGCGCGCTGCCCGCCCTGTCTCGATGAGCGGCGCCGCTGAGTTCGGGTGGGTCGGAAAGCGCCCGTTGGGCATGCGCCCCTTCGTCACGGTCATCATGCTCGCGAGCGCACCGCCGACGAAGAACCCCTTGTCGAAGGCCTGGCGCATGTTGCGCACCTCGTACAGCTCCTTCCACATCGGGGTCTGGCGAAGCGACTCGTCGTACGAATCGAGAGCGCCGACCCGGCTCGAGACCTCTCCTCGCTGCAGCGCGCGGAACGCAGCCTCGGCGGCGAGCCGTCCCGACTCGACCGCGTAGTGGACGCCCTTCAGACGAGGCACGTTCACGAGCCCTGCGCCCTCACCCACGAGTAGCAGGCCTGGCGCGTTGAACCGCCGCGGAAAGGAGTGGTACCCGCCCTCGGTGATCGTCTTCGCGCCCCAGGCGACACGCTCGCCGCCGTGGAGGATCTTCCACACGAGCCGGTGCGTCTTGAACTCCTGGAGGACGTCGTGAACAGAGAACTCGACGTCCGTCGCCTCGAGCCCCGCGACGAAGCCAACCGTGACGAGCTCGTCCCCCATCGGGTAGATGAAGGAGCCGCCGAACTCGCCGTAGCGCGCCGAGGAGCGCAGGGGCCAGCCCATCGTGTGCACGATTCGCCGAAGCGGCCGCGGGACGCGCCAGACCTCCTTCACCCCGAGCGCCCAGATCTGAGGGTTGTCGCCCTGCAGGCCGAAGCGCTCGATCGCAGCGGCGGTCAGGTAGCCCTGCGTGCCCTCCGCCAGTACGGTCAGCCCCGCGACGACGTCGCTGCCGGGCTCGAAGGTTGCGAGGGGCTCCCCCTCTCTGCCCCGCCCTCGGTCTCCAGTCCGTATCCCGACCACACGGCCGTGCTCGACGAGCAGCGTCGTCGCAGCCGTTTCCGGCAGGACGGCAACGCCGAGCTCCTCGGCCTGCTCGGCGAGAAAGCGGCCGAGCGCGGAGATCGACACGATGACGTTTCCGTGGTTCCGCATCGTCGGCGGCGGCGGGATGCGCACCGCCGAGCGCCTGGACATGAGATAGACGGCCTCGCCCGGAACTTCGCCGTAGATCGGGACGTCAGCCATCGTGAGCCGGCCCTTGAAGAGCTGCCGGAGCGCTCTCGGATCGACGACCGCGCCGGAGAGGAGGTGCGAGCCCGGTTGCTTCCCCTTCTCGAGCACGGCCACCGGAACCTCGCCGAGCCGCTCGCGCACCTCGGGGTGCTCCTCGAGCAGCTGCCCGAGCCGGATCGCGCACGCGAGCCCACCGGGGCCGGCTCCGACGATCGCGACACCGACCTCGATGCGTTCGTCGCGCGAGTCCGTCGGAGCGCCGACCGCGTCGGCCGGGCCGAACGCAGGCGGGAAGTCGCTCGGCCTCGCCATCACGTGCGGCTCGAGCGGACGAGCTCAGTCAGCTTTGGCACGATCTGGTGCAGGTCGCCCACGACGCCGACGTCGCAGAAGTCGAAGATGGGCGCGTTCGGATCCTTGTTGACGGCGATGATCGTTCCCGCGCCCTGCATTCCGACCTTGTGCTGGATCGCGCCCGAGATCCCGCAGGCGATGTAGAGCTTCGGCGACACCGTCTTTCCGGTCTGACCAACCTGGGTCGAGTACGGATACCAGCCCGCGTCGACGACCGCGCGAGTCGCCCCCACGGCGCCGCCGAGCGCCGCGGCGAGCTCCTCGAGGAGCGAGAACGCCTCCGGCGAGCCGAGCCCGCGGCCGCCTGCGACGATGATGTCGGCTTCTTCGATTGACGGGCCAGTCACCTCCTCCTGCGTCTGCTCGACGAGCGTCGCGAGCGTCGAGAAGTCCGAGAACGACGTCTCGAACGACTCGACCTCCGCCACGCCTCCGGACTCGACGGGATCGAGCGCACCAGACCGAATTAGCGCCAGCCTCGTGCCGCCCTTCCAGCCGACGTCGACGAGGACCGTGTCGCCCAATGCCGGCCGTTTGCCGACCAGCTCGCCATCGTTGACTGACAGGTCAATCACATCCCAGTTCAGACCGGCGTCGAGCCGCGCGGCCAGGCCTGCGGCGACGTCCGCCGAGAGCACCGAGGCTGCGAAGAGCACGGCATCGGGTCCCGTCTTCTCGACGAGTGTCGCGAGCGCGTCGACCCTCGGCTGCGGGAGCGGAGATGCGAGCACGTCGTCCTCGCAGACGTAGGCCTTGGCGGCGCCGTATGCACCCGCGCGCGGCGCGATCTCCGAGGCTCCAGGGCCGAGCACGACGCCCGCAGCGTCGACGAGCGCGGCCGCCCTGGAGAGAACTCCGAGGCCCCCTTTCTCGAGCTCGCCCGCATGGTGCTCGAGGAACACGAGTGCCTTCACACGCACGCCTCGCCAAGGCATGGGGTCTGGCTTAAGCCAGACCCCGGACGTTCCTTGCTGTTGCTGTTCACAGAAGCCGCCTCTGGAGGACGAGATCGAGGATCTTCTGCGCCGCGCTGCCGTCGTCCTCGATCGTGATCTGGTCCCCTCGTGAGGGCGGGGGCCCGAGCTCGAGCACCGTCGTCTGCGATCCGGCCTCCCCGACGGTCTCGGCGGTGACGCCC
>JBOHBA010000136.1:0-3061 GCA_050698095.1 Gaiellaceae bacterium | reverse complement strand
AAGTCCGCGCGCTACAACCGGGCCCGGGTCCCTGCGCCGTTCCCTCTCCACCGCTGGGAAGACCACGTGCCCGACGCGGTCGTGCTGCCGCAGAGCGCCGAGCAGATCTCGGAGGTCGTAAAGCTCGCGAACCGCCACCGGATCCCGGTCGTTCCGAGAGCGGGAGGCACGGGCCTGACCGACGGGGCGGTGCCGCTTCGGCACGGAATCCTGGTCGACGTCAAGCTGATGAACAGGATCCTCGAGCTCGACCTCGAGGACCGCACGGTCACCGTCCAGCCCGGCATCAACATGCTGAAGCTGAACGAGGAGCTGAAGAAGCACGGCGTCATCTACCCGGACAATCCGGCGTCGTATCCCTGCTCGCTCGTCGGAGGACGGATCGGTACGAGCGGGTGGTCGCTGATCGGAGCACGCTACGGGCATACCCGCGATCTCGTGATCAGCTTCCAGATCGTGCTTCCCACCGGGGAGCTGATCGAGGTCGGAGACGGGGGAGGGCGAAAGGTTCGCAAGTCGTCGACCGGCTATCAGCTCAAGCACCTCTTCATGGGTCACCAGGGCACGCTCGGCATCGTCACCGAGGCGACGCTCGAGCTCGTCCCACGGCCCGAGGCCGAGTTCTCGGCGTTCTTCAGCTACCCCGACTACATGACGGCGTGGCGCTCGACGGGTGCGCTCGCCAGATCGGGAGTCGCCACCCTGGCGGGCGTCGTCCTCTTCGACGAGCGAAAGCTCGACTACCTGCGGCGCGACGACGAGGCATACATCCCGCAGCCGCCCGACGTGAAGGCCGTCGTGGCCACGGCGGCGTACGGAAACGCCGACGAGGTGCGAGCCGGCGCCTCGCGATTGCTGAAGATCGGGCTCGAGACCGGCGGGAGCTACCTCGGGGACGAGATCTCCCAGGGCGACTGGGCTTCGCGCCACGACCGCTATGCGACTCCCCAGCACGGGCGCACACGGAGCGGCCAGGTGGCGCTGATGAGCTGGCACTGCGAGGACGCGTCGATCCCCTGGACCGCGCTCCCGAAGGTACGCGAGGAATGGCATGCGATCGCCGACCGGCTCATCCAGCGTTTCGACATGTTCGACGACTGGGGGATGTTCGCCTACACCAACGGCGCCTACAAGCCTTGGGCCGACTACCTGACCGAGATCGACATCGGAATCTGGGAGATGCAGTGGGACGACGAGAGCTGGGCCGCCTGGGTCGAGGCGAAGCGCGACATCGCCGCGGTCGCCATCGCGCACGGCGGCTCCATCTCGGCGTGCCACGGAGCGTGCCGCGAAGGGGAGGTCGACCTCGTCCCGCTCGAGCTGGGCGGCGGCTTCGACGTGATGAAGAAGATCAAGCGGGCACTCGACCCGTTGAACGTCATGAATCCCGGCAAGTACCTGCTCGACCAGGCATACGAGGAGGAGATGGACGAGTGATCGGCTTCCGGCTCGCGGCGCAGAGGCCGCCGGACGCGAAGCGGGTGAACGACGCCGTCGTCATGCGCTTCGACCACGTCTACGAGGTCGACCCTGCGCTCATGACCGAGCACACGCCCCAGCAGGAGATGCCCGCCTGGGACACGCACCGCATCGTCGAGTCTCGCTGGGAGCACCTCGCCTGGATGCACGACCACTTCGCCGACTCGGTCGTTTCCGGCGAGGAGCTCCTCGAGGAGATCGAGAAAGAGGGCTAGTGGCGGCGCGCTGCTCCGGCAAGGCGGGCGTCGTCACCGGCAGCTCGCGCGGGCTCGGGAGGGAGATACTCCTCGCTCTCTGCGCCGAGGGAGCAAGCGTCGTCGGTCTCTCACGCGACGCCGAGGTCGGCCGACGCGTGGCCGAGGAAGCCGTCGCCGCGGGGGGCAGCGCGGCCTTCCAGCAGGGGGATGTCCGCCGCGAAGAGGACGTCGTTGCCGCGATCGAGATCTGCCGGCGCGAGTACGGGGCGCTCGACTTCCTCGTCAACAACGCCGGCATCCTGGGAGAAAGTCGCCTGCACGAGACGACCAACGAGCTCTGGGCGGATCTTGTCGCCACGCACCTGACCGGGACGTTCTGGGGCTGCAAGCACGCGATCGCTGCCATGCGCGAGAGCGGCCGCGGCGGCTCGATCGTCAACCTCGGCTCGATCCTCTCGTTCACCGGAGACGGCTACCTCGCCGCGTACACGGCGATGAAGTCGGGTGTGCTCGGCCTGACGAAGGCGATCGCGATCGACTACGCGCTCGACGGCATCCGCTGCAATTGCGTTTGTCCGGGCGACATGGAGACGCCGATGATCGAGCAGTACTTCGACGGGACGGAGGACCCGGTCGCGGCGAGGGCGGAGATGGAGGGCGCGTACCCGGGTAAGCGCATCGCCCAGCCGGCGGAAGTGGCCGCGGCGGTGGTCTTCCTCGTCTCCGTCGAATCCTCGTTCGTCAGCGGAGCGCCGCTCCTCGTCGACGGCGGGCTCACGGCGAAAACCTATTAGGAGGCACTGATGAAGTTCAGCTATGCGACGCTCCTCGACTACCCGCTCGCCGACTCGATGGAGATGATCAAGACGGCCGACGAGCTCGGGTATCACGCCTGCTATGCGGCGGACGAGACCTGGCACAAGGATCTCTGGCTCCTCTACGCCGCGGCCGCTGACAAGACCGAGAACGTGCGCTTCGGCCCCAATCTCTCGGGGATCTATCTCCGGGAGCCGACCCTCCTGTGCCAAGCGCTCGCCACCCTCGACGAGTTGACCGGCGGCCGCGCCGAAGGTGTCATCTCCTGCGGCAACTTCGGGCTGCTATCCCAGTACGGCGTCGACTGGAAGACGATCAAGCCCTTCTCGCGCGTCAAGGAGGCGCACCACGTGATGCGCACGTTCCTCGACGAAGGGGCGATCACGTACGACGGAGAGTTCTACCGCTACAACGGTCTCTTCACGTTCGCCCGGCCCGTGCAGGAGCGCCTCCCGCTCTACGTCGGGGCGATGCGCGGCCCGAAGTCGATGCAGCTCGCGGGGGAGGTGTCCGACGGCGTTCACAGCGCGCTGGGCTACAACAAGGCGTGGTACGACTACGTCGTCGAG
>JBOHBA010000135.1:0-14282 GCA_050698095.1 Gaiellaceae bacterium | reverse complement strand
CCCGGGAAGCGGTCACGCGCAGGGTCTGCGCATCCGGCTGCCCCGGCCGGGCTGCTCTCGGGGGAGGAGGGTTACCGACTGCTGTTCGAGCACATGGACAGCATGGTGTGCACGCTCGACCTCGAAGGGAGGCTCACCTCGGTCAACCGTGCGGGTGAGCTGCTCACGGGTTACCTGACGGAGGAGCTCGTCGGTAGGAGCGCAGTCGAGCTCATCGCCCCGGAGCAGCGGGACGAAGCCGTCCGTCAATTCGCGCGCCGGCTCGCGACCGGGAGCGACTACGCGCCGGACGAGTCCGTGCTGGTGACCAAGGACGGCAGGCGTGTTCCGATCGAGGTCATGTCGAGTCTCCTGGTGTCGAACGGTCGTCCTGCGGGCGTGCTCGGGCTCGTCCGCGATCTTACGTCTCAGAAGAGCGCTGAGAGTGCCCTCCAGCAGAGCGAGGAGCGCTTTCGGAGCGCCTTCGCATTCGCCGCGATCGGGATGGCGCTGGTCGCCCCGGACGGCCGCTGGCTCCAGGTCAACGACGCGTTGTGCGAGATCGTCGGGTACTCGTCGGAAGAGCTCCTCGGGAAGTCGTTCCAGGACATCACCCACAGTGACGACCTCGACATCGACCTCGAGTTCGTCCGCCAGATGCTCGCGGGCGAGCTCAACACGTATCAGATGGAGAAGCGCTACCTGCACAGGCTCGGACACGCCGTCTGGATCCTGCTCAGCGTCTCTCTGGTTCGCGAGACCGGCGGTAGCCCTCTCTACTTCATCAGCCAGATCCAGGACATCAGCGAGCGAAAGAGCGTGGAGCAGGAGATCGCGCGGAGTGAGGCGCGCCTGGCCGAGGCGCAGCAGATCGCCCGCATCGGAAGCTGGGAGTGGGACGTCCCCTCGAACGTCGTCGCCTGGTCGGACGAGCTCTACCGCATCTTCGGACTCGAGCCGGACTCCGCGGGCCTGACGTACGACACCTATCTCGAGAAGCTGCATCCGCAAGACCGGGACCTGGTCGACGAGACCGTGCGGCGGTCGTTCGAAACCGGCGAGTCGTTTGCGCTGGAGCACCGCGTCCTCGTTGCGGGTGGGGGCATCCGATGGGTTCAGGGGCGCGGAGAGGTGGAGAAGCGCGACGGGCACACCGTCAGCATGCGGGGGACGGCACAGGACATTACGGAGCGCCGAGAGGCGGAAAAGAAGCTCCGGGAGGCGGAGGAGCGCTACCGGACGCTCATCGAGCAACTCCCGCTCACGACCTATATCCGCCCTCTCCAGATGGAGAGCTCGAACACGTACGTGAGCCCGCAAGTCGAGGAGCTCCTCGGCTACTCGGCCGCGGAGTGGTTGACGAATACGGATCTCCTGGCGAGGATCATCCATCCGGACGACTGGGATCGGGTCCGAGCGACCGGCGAGCAGGTCCGCCGGACCGGCGAGCCGTCCCATCTCGAGTACCGGTACATCACGGCCGACGGTCGCACTGTCTGGGTCCTGGACGAGACCTATGTCGTCCGCGATGAGCGCGGTGAGCCTCACTCCGTCCAGGGCTACCTCCTCGACATCACCGAGCGTAAACGCGCTGAGGAGGAACGCGATCGCCTCCGCGACGAGCTCCACCATGCGCACAAGCTGGACGCACTCGGTCAGCTCGCGGGCGGCGTCGCCCACGACTTCAACAACATGCTCACCGCTATCAAGGGTTACAGCGAGCTTTTGATCGACGCGCTCGAGCCGGGCAGCTCGCAGCGCAAGGAGGCAGAGCAGATCCGCCGGGCGGCCGAGCAGGCCTCGACGCTCCCGCGCCAGCTCCTCGCCTTCAGCCGGAAGCAGGTGCTCTCTCCGAGTCTCATCGACCTCGACGAGGTCGTCATGGCGACGAACGAGCTCCTCGAGCGCTCGGTCGGCGAGACGATCGAAGTCGTCACTACTCCTGCATCGAGATCCGCACGGGTCGTCGCCGACCCGAGCCAGGTCGGGCAGGCGCTTCTCAATCTCACGCTGAACGCCCGGGACGCGATGCCCCACGGCGGCGTGATCACGATCTCGACCGACCGCAGATCGGTCCCGAGGGAGGTTGCGGTGGAGCACGACGCGATCCCGGGCGACTATGCGGTCATCGCGGTCACCGACACCGGTCACGGCATGGGCGCCCAGACGGCGGCGCGGGTCCTCGAGCCGTTCTTCACGACGAAGTCGTCAGGGCAGGGGTCCGGCCTGGGTCTCTCGACCGTGTACGGCATGGTTCGCCAGAGCGGCGGATTCATGCGCGTCGAGAGCGAGCCCGGTCGAGGCTCGTGCTTCGAGCTCTACTTCCCGACCAGCGACGCCGTCATCGAGCCGGTCGCGGACTCCGGCGATCTCGATGCGGCGCCTGTTGCGACGGCGACCGTCATGCTCGTCGAGGACGAGGTGTTCGTCCGGGAGCTGGCCGAGACGGCGCTCGATCGTGCGGGCTACCGCGTCCTCTCCGCCGCCAGCGGCGCCGAGGCGCTCGAGCACTGCGAGTCATGGGGTGCCGCTGTCGACGTGCTGGTCACCGACATGGTCATGCCGGGCATGGGCGGTCGTGAGCTCGCCGAGGGCGTCCTCTCGCGCCAGCCGGAGACGGCGGTGATCTTCATGTCCGGCTATACGGCCGAGGAGCCGGTGCTGGACGGCGTCCGAGGGCGTTCTCCGACGTTTCTCCAGAAGCCGTTCTCGCCACGCGATCTCGTGCAAGCCGTCGGAGACGCGCTCGGGGTACACACGTCCAACGGGATCGACGCGCACACGCACGCTGCGACGCACCACGGGAGCGACCTGCCGGCCGCCATCACGTGCGTGGTCGCAGACGACCATCCGGCGGTGCTCGACTCCATCTCCCGCTATCTCGAGAGTCATGGCATCCAGGTCGTAGGCCGCGTGGCGCGGGGCGACGAGGCACTCCGCCAGATCGAGGCGCTGCAACCGACGATCGCGCTCCTCGACGTGGGCATGGAGCCGCTGACCGGGATCGAGGTCGCGCGGCGGACCGCCGAGGCGTCGTCCGAGACTCGAGCCGTGCTCTACACCGGGCATCGCGACAGCGCGCTCCTGCAGCAGGCGCTCGACGCCGGCGCATACGGGTTCGTCCTCAAGGAGGCTCCGCTCGCCGAGCTTGCCCGCGCGCTCGAGATCGTCGCGGGGGGCGGCACCTACGTCGATCCGGAGCTCTCCGGAGCTCTCACATCCTCACGCGCGGTCGGGTCCCTGTCGCCGCTGACGCCGCGAGAGCGCGAGACCCTGGCGTTGCTCGCCGAGGGTATGACGAACGAGAAGGCGGGGAGTGCGCTCGGCATCTCGGCCGAGACGGTTCAGTCGCATGTCCGTAACGCGATGGGCAAGCTCGAGGCCGACACGCGCACCCAGGCGGTCGCGACGGCAATCCGCCAGTCCTTCATCAACTGAGGTCACGCATCCAGGGTGCGCTCCATCTCACCCTGAGCCGAGGCGCCGCTTCTGCGCGAGCGTGAAGCGCTCGGGTCCCGAGCAGCCGTGCTCAGCTCCGTGGAGGAGGCGTAGAGTCGAGGGCATGGCGAGCAGCGTGACCGGCCGTGCGGGGAACGCAGTCGAAGGCGTCTCCGCGCGCCTTCGGGATCTGATCGTCGAAGGCGCGTATGCACCCAACGAGCGCCTCACGCACGCGGAGCTGTCGCGCAGGCTCGGAGCCGGTCGGATGTCGGTTCGCCAGGCGCTCCACCGGCTCGAGGCAGACGGCCTCGTGATATCGATCCCGAACCGGGGCGTCCGCGTCGCACCCGCCGCAGTCGCCTATGCCGAAGAGCTCTATGCCGTCCGCCTACTCGTCGAGCCACCGCTCGTCGCTGCGCTCGCTGGACGCCTGACGCCCGAGGAGCTGGGGAGGATGCACGAGCAGCTCGAGCGGATGGAGGTAGCCGCCGACCGAGCTCCGGACTTCCAGGTCGCGCACCGCGATTTCCACATGGTTGCGGCTGCCGACTACTCGAGCCCGTTCATTGCCGACCTCGTAGTCCGCGTGCATCGGCATCTCTTCCGGCATCAGCAGGCGTACATGTCGCGTCCGCATGTGTTCGAGGACTTCCTCGCGATCGATCGTGAGCTTCTGCGTGCCCTCGAAGCGGGTGACGCGGTGGTGACGCGGCGGCTGTACGAGCTGCACCTCATCGACATGGCGATCGGGATGGTGCTCGACGCGAAGCCGGAGCACCGCTTCGATGTCCTGCTCCGGGTAGCTGGCGCCAACGGCATCGTCGTGGAGTCAGCGCCCGACGGACGCGTCGAGCGACCAGCCAGTGTCCGCTGGATAGCGCCGGAACCGCACCTCTCCAAGGTGGTGACGTCGAACCTCACGTCAAGTTGATCCACTTTCAGCGCTGTCCTATGATCGCCTCGCCCAGGGAAAACGCGATCTAAGAGAAAGGGGCGCACCATGGGCAAGATGCAAGGAGGGCGGTTCCTGGCGGCGGTTCTCGCGTGCCTCGTCGTCGGCGTGACGGCGGCGAGTACCGCTGGCGGCGCATCCTCCGAATCGGCGCAGAGCAAGGTGAGACTTCCGAAGAAGACGATCGGGGTCATGGGCCCGGTCAATGCGGCCGAGATCATCAAGCTCGGCACGGACGCGACCGTCGCTGCGGCGAAAGCCCTCGGGTGGAAGACGATTCAGGTCGATCCGCTGGGCGATCCAGCCAAGATGGCTTCCGGGATGACGAGCCTGGTCAATTCGAAAGTCGACGCGATCGTCCTAACGACGATCGAGCCGGCGGTCGTCGCAAGTGGGCTACGGGCCGCGAAGGCGAAGGGCATTCCTGTTATCGACACGCATACACAGACGCACTCGTCGCCGCTCTTTGCAGGCGAGTACTTCCTCAGCCCGGCGAGGGAGTTCGGCCTCTTGTTCGCCCGGATGCAGAAGGATCTACCGCGTGGCTCGGAGATCGGCTTGATCGAGCTACCGCAGTTCCTGAACGCGAAGATCGCCGGTGACCTGATGGTCGCCGCGGCGAAGCGGGCGGGCTGGAAGATCGTCGCCCGGCACGACACGGACCTCGCGAACCTCGTTCCGGACACGCAGAAGGCGGTCGGTGACATGATCCGCGCGAATCCGGGCATCGACGCGATCTGGGGATGCTGCGACTTCGCGCCGACCGGGGCGCTCCCGGCGATCCGTTCGTCGGGGAAGAGCATCAAGATCTACGCCCTGCACGGCATTCCCTCGTCGATCTCGAGCGCAAAGGGTGGCCTTGCGGTGCTCGAGGTATCCGAGTACCAAAAGGGCGGCATCATCGCGATGGACGAGCTCGCGGCCTTCTTCGCGACGACGAACCCGATCGCGAAGCGGACGCCGAAGCAGTTCGCCTACAAGCAGAAGATCGTCGACAAGGCGAACGCCGGGAAGGGCTACCCGTACCCGACGGCCCCGATGCTCGCGCAGTTCAAGAAGAGGTGGGCGAAGCTCTACATCCTGCCGGCCTCGTGAGCCGCGGCGTGCGGTGGGGGTGGCGTCGCGCCGCCCCCACCGGCGCCTTCGGCCAGCGAGACTCTCCACTGTGAACGCCGCGCCCGAGCACCATGTGGGAACGCTTCACGGCAGCGCTCGAGTTCGTTCCTCGGTTCGTGGGGTCGCCGAGCGCTGGAGCCTGCTGCTGGCTTTCGTGGGCGCGTTCGTCTTCTTCTCCGTCGCGCGTCCGAGTTCGTTCCTGACCTGGGACAACGCGCGGGCGATTCTCGACGACTCCTCCGTACTCTGCGTGCTTGCCGCCGGCGTCACGGTGATCCTCGTGATCGGCGAGTTCGACCTCTCCGTGGGCTTCGTGGCCGGGCTTGCAGGAGCTGCGGGCGTGTCGGTGATGGCTTTTCACGGTTGGGGGGTGGGAGCGGCAGTGGCGATCGCCCTCGGAGCGGGCGCAGCCGCCGGTATCGCGAGCGGGATCGCCGTCGCCCATGTCCGCATCCCGTCGTTCATCGCGACGCTCGCGGTGGGCTCGATCGCAGCGGCGATCGAGCTCGCAATAACGAAGACGGCGATCTTCGAAGGTCTCTCTTCGTCCTATGTGGAGATCGCGACAACGCGTGTGTGGACGATCCCGCTGCGGGCGATCATCGCGGCGTTGGCCGTGCTCGCCCTTCTGATCCTCCTCCGTACGACCGTCTTCGGACGCCACGCCGCAGCCGTCGGCGACAATCCCGCAGCGGCGCGGCTCACGGGGGTCCCCGTCGAGCGGGTGCGCGTGATCGCCTTCATGGTTGCGGGTCTCGCGTCCGGCCTCGCCGCCGTGCTCGTGACCTCGTCGGCGAGCCAGTACTACCCCAACCTCGGCACCGGCTATCTCCTTCCGGCGTACGCGGCCGCGTTCCTCGGTCTCTCGCTCGGCGGCGGTCTTCGCTTCAACATCCTCGGGAGCTACATCGGCGTGCTGCTGCTCGCGACGGTGACGACGGGGCTGACGATGATGAACCAGCCGTCGTGGGTGGCGGCGCTGGTCCAAGGCGTCGTGCTGCTCGTGGCGGTGGCCAGCGTTTCCGTTCGCCGGAGGGCGGCAATTGGCCGCTAGCGCTCCTACGTGGCTCGAGGCCGTCGGGATGACGAAGCGCTACGGCGGCGTACTCGCGCTCGACGGTGCATCCGTGGTCGTGCGGCAGGGCGAGGTGCACGGGCTCGTCGGCGCCAACGGCGCGGGCAAGTCGACGCTCGTGAAGTGCCTGACGGGGATGGTCCGCCCGACGATCGGATCCGTGTTCGTGGATGGCCGCTCGCTGCCGTTGGGCCGGCCGGTCGAATCGCTACGGGCCGGGATCGCGTCGGTTCCGCAGGAGTTGACGGTCGCGCCGACGCTGACAGTGGCGGACAACGTCATGCTCGGTCACGAGCCCCGCGTCCCATTGGGGTGGGTGCGGAAGCGGGAGTTGCGTCGCCGCGCGGAGGAAGTGCTCGAGTCTGTCTCGCTCGAAGTGCCGCTCGACGCGCCCGTCGGGCAGCTGCCGCTGATCGAACAGCGGCTCGTGATGATCGCGCGCGCTCTCTCGTTCACTGCGCGTCTCGTCATCTTCGACGAGCCGACCGCGACGGTCTCACCGCACGAGGCGGCGCTCCTGCTCGAGACGATTCGCGGTCTGGCGGGGCGCGGCATTTCGGTCCTCTACGTCTCGCACCACCTGCGGGAGATCCAGGACTTGTGCGACTCCGTCACGGTGCTCCGGGACGGGCGGGTCGTCGCCGCACTCGGGCGTGCGACGCATGCGGCCCTCATAGAGCTTCTGGCGCCGGACGCTACCGCGAGCCGGCGCGCCGAGCGTGGCGCACGTGCCCTGGGCGACCTCGTACTCGAGGTGCGCTCGGTCAGCGGCCTACGGCTGACTGATGTATCCCTCACCGTGCGAGCCGGGGAGATCGTCGGGCTCGCCGGTCTAGCCGGCTCCGGCGCGCGAGAGCTCCTGCTCAATGTGTGCGGAGCTGCTCCCTTCAGCACTGGATCGATCATGCTCGGCGACCGTCGGCTCCGGTCGGGCAACGCGCTGCTCGCAGTCGAGTGCGGTGCCGGGTTTCTGCCGGGCGACCGGAGTCTTGCCACGTTCCCGAGCCACGTAGTGCGCCACAACGTCGTCCTCCCGTCACTCCGGCGCTTCGCGCGGTTCGGGTTCGTCGATATCGGCGCCGAGAGGTCCGCGGTCGCCGCGCTGCTAGAGCGCGTCGCGTTACGGGCGAGCCAGGAGGCGCCGATCACCTCGCTCTCGGGCGGGAACCAGCAGAAGACGCTCGTCGCACGCTGGATCGGGTCGGACGCGAGACTCCTCCTGCTCGACGACCCGACCGCCGGCGTCGACGTCGCGTCGCGACCGGAGATACACGCACAGATCCGAGAGCTCAGTGACTCCGGGGTCGGAGTGCTGCTCGTCTCGACGGACGCCGAGGAGCTGGCTGAGCTCGCCCACCGTGTGGTCGTGTTCGAGCGCGGGGCCGTAACCGGCGAGCTGCCGCCTGCTCTCCTGACACCCGCGCGCGTCCTCGCGGCGATGACCGGACAGGCGCTCCACCCACTCTGACACCGAAGGAGGATCCGATGGCCGATACCACCGCAACAGAGAGCCCATCACCACCTGTCATCTCCGACGCCGAGCCCCAGGAGATCGCGCCGAACATCTACGTGATCCCGGACGGGCGGGTGCCCCTGGTGCCCAACGTCGGGATCGTGGTCGGTGAGCGCGAGGCACTCGTGGTCGACACGGGGATGGGGCCGGCGAACGGGCGACGTGTCCTCGAGAAGGCCCGCTCACTGACAGACAACCCGCTCGTGTTGACCATCACCCATTTCCATCCCGAGCACGGCTACGGGGCGAACGTATTCGCGGAGGCCGGGGCGAGGATCGTGTACAACCGCTCGCAGCAGGAGGAGCTCGAAGAGAAGGGCCGGTCGTACCTCGAGATGTTCCGGACGTTCGGCGACGCGGTCGCAGCCCAACTCGAGGGCGTCGAGTTCGTCGAGCCCGACGAGCTCTATGACGACCGCATGACACTCGACCTCGGAGGCACGACCGTCGAGCTGCTCCACTTCGGGCTCGCGCACACCCGCGGCGACCAGGTCGTCTTCCTGCCGGAGCAACGGGTGTTGTTCGGCGGCGACCTGCTCGAGAACCGCATCTTCCCGATCGTCCCCTGGTTCCCGCCCGACGATGTGGACGTCAACGGCACCAGGTGGATCGAGGTGCTCGACCGCCTCGAGGAGCTCGGGCCGACCATCGTCGTCCCCGGCCACGGCGAGGTCACCGGGCCGGAGCTCATCGGAGAGGTTCGTTCCTACCTCCAGGACGTGCGCGCCCGCGTGGGCGCCGCGTCGGGCACGATCGAGGACGTGAAAGCGAAGCTCGAGCCCGAGATCCGCGCGGACTACCCAGGATGGGACGCGCCTGAGTGGATCGGGTTCGCCATCGAGTGCTTCCATGCCGAGCTCCATGGCTGAGGACGGCGACCGCATCGCGCGGGGCCGCACCGCGTACGCGAGTCAGCTCCGGCTGTCCGAGAGCGAGGCTGTCGAGGAGCTGGAGCGCGTCGTCGGCGAGCGGATGGCGAGCGAGGCGATCAACGCCGCCGGAGGTGCCTGGGCGGAGGACGTCCTGTCCCTTCGCGACCGGAGCCTCGTCGTGGTCACAGCGCTTCTCACACAAGGCGGAGTGGACGACCGGCTGCGCGTTCACACCCGCTGGGCGCTCGACCACGGTTTGACCGCGGACGAGCTGGAGGCGATGGCCACGCTGCTCGCCGTCTACGTCGGATACCCTCGCGCGTCTGTGGCTATCGAGATCATTCGCGATGTCGTGGCTGCAGAGGCGGCCGGTGAGAACGAGGGGATCGCATCGTGAGCCCGCCGTTCCGAGTTGGCGTCATGCAGCTGACGATGGAGCCACTCGACTAGGGGCCCTCGCCCCCGCGGTCTCGTTGATCGGGGAGCTGATCGTCACAGCGGCGCCTGGGTCTGGGCGGAGTGCCAGTCCAGACCCATCGCGTCGAAGCAGGCGGCAGCGCGCTCCACGAGCGCCCAGTCCTCGCGCACGACGCCGAGTGCCCGCAGCGCGAATGGCTCGAGGTAGGTGTCGGGCTGGAGCCAGTGCGGCGCCTCTGTCTCCACCCGTTTGCGGTCGCTGAGGGCAGCCAGTGCGTCGAGTCGGGCAGCGACCGGCGCGAGCTTCGTGCTTCGGATCAATGTCCTTTGTGGCGCCTCGGTCTGCGCTAGCAGCCTCTGCACTTCGTCCAGGTCACCGCGCACGAGCGCGAGGCGGATTCGCGTGTCCACGACACGTCCGTACTCCTCGGCGCCATGCTCGGCGGCGGCGCGCTCGAGGCGGCTTGCCTCGACCTCTTGTCCAAGGCAGGCGGCAGCGAGTGCACAGACGGCGAGCGATCGCGGTCGGTAGGTACACGGCGTACTGGCCTCCACTGCTTCCTCCGCCCGCCGCGTCAACTCAGCGATGCGCTGCCAGTTCGCGGCAAGCTCCTCGACTTCGAGCAGGAACGCGACGCCGTGCAGCCGGTGGTGGGGCGAGAGCCGGCTCGTCACCTCGTCGTGTAACCCGGCGAGCCGGCGGGCGTCGTCGAAGCTGCCGAGGCCAAGGTAGCCGGGGATCGCACTCCAGTAGATGTCGGCGGCGTGGTCGGGGTCGTCGATGCGGTCGAGAAGGTCCAGCCTCCGCTCCGCCCATCGGCGCGCTTCGTCGTAGCGCCCGTCGGCAAGGACGGCGTCGGCAAGCGCGTGGAACGCGTAAGACCGGAGCTCGAGGTCGGGTAGCTCCTCGGCGATGGCGCAGGCCTCGCGGGCCGCGGCCTCTGCCTCCTGAGGACGGCAGTACGAGCGCGCCACCAGAGATCGCGCCCGCGCCGCGCTGTCTTCTCCCGCCAGCCCGAGCGCGTGCTCGATCCACCCCTCGATCAGCTCCCGATCCTCGGCGTGATTCCAACGCATCGCGTCCCAGAACGCGAGTCGGCTCGTGAGATCGGCCGCGGCTGCGGGGTCGACGCTCGCCTCGATCGCGGCGTGAAGGGCCACTCGGAACCCTGCCTGGTCGAACCTGCGCAGGTGTGCGCGCGCGATTGCCTGCCAGAGCTCTCCGCGCCGTGCCTCGCTCTGCTGGAGCTCGACGGCCCGCTCCAGCAATGCAATCTGCTCGTCGAGCGCGTAGCGGCCCGCGGCGAGCTCTCCCGCGCGCTCGAGCCACGTGAGCGCCTTCGCTCTCAGCTGCTCGGCCCGCTCCTCTTCGTTCGGCCATGCAAGGTCGAGGTCCTCGGGTCGCACGGCCTCGGCGTAGTGGTGCGCGAGCAACGGTGCGTGCTCGTCACGCCCTTCCCCGAAGCGCTCCAGCCATTCCGCGAGCGTGGCGTGGAGCTGCGCCCGCCTCGCCTTCGGGAGGCTTTCATAGGCGACGTCGCGCGTGAGGGCGTGCTTGAACGCGAACTCGCGTTCGCCCGCCATGGACGAAACCGCGTGCCGACGGATGAAGTCGCGCTCGACTAGCACCCCGAGGTCGGCATGGGCTCCCGCCAGGAGTTCGGTGACCGGGTCTGCCCAGAAAACGCGGCCGACAACGGCGGCGGCTTGGAGCGCAGCCTTCTCGGCCGCGCCGAGCATGTCGATACGGGCGGCGACGATCGATTGCACTGAATCCGGGACGACGAAGTGCTCGGGCAACTCGTGCGCCCTCCAGCTTCCGTTCGAACGCTGTAGGAACCCACGATCGACTAGCGCTCCGACAAGCTCCTCGACGAAGAATGGGTTGCCCTCGGTGTTGGCGAGGACGAGCTCACATAGCCGCGCGGGGAGCTCGGACCCCAGCAGCTCCTCGAGCATCGAAGTGCCGTCTTCGAGGGAAAGCGGCTCTAGCCAGAGCTGGGCGGCGTTACGACGACCTGCACCCCATGTCGGGCGCCTGTCCAGCAGTTCCGGCCGTGCCGTGGCGACCAGGAACAGGGGGCCGGAGACGTCACGGAGAAGGCGGTCAAGCAAGTCGAACAGTGGTCCCTCCGCCCAATGCAGGTCCTCGACGAGGATGACCACCGACTGCTGCGCGACGAGCTCGTCAAGCAGTTCGATCCAGGCATCGTGAAGCTGCTCGCGGGCCGCCAGCGGATGGACGTCGGACGCGATCTCGAGCCCAAGCGTTACACCGAGGATCTCACGTCTGCCAAGCCGCTCCCGAACCGCCTCGGGCGAATCGCTGTCGAGGATCCCGAGATGTTCCTTGAGCACCTCGGCCAGCGGCCAGTACGTGATGCCGCGCCCGTAGGGTAGGCAGCGTCCTGCGCGTAGCAGGGGTCTGGACGGCTGAGCGCCCAGCCATCCCCACAGCTCCCGTACTAGGCTCGTCTTGCCGATTCCGGCGTCGCCCATCAGCGTCACGAGGTGCGGCTCCTGCCCGTCGATGGCGCGCCTATACGCTGCGCGCAGGACCTCGATCTCCTGCTCCCGCCCCACGAAGGCGCGACGCAGCCCGAGGAGACCCCTCGGCCTCGCCAGCGAAACGGCTCGGACCAGGCGTCGGCATGCAACCCCGCCCAACTTTCCTTTCGCCTCGACTGTCGTCGGGTCTTCGAACTCGAAGGCGGCTCCGACTGCGGCGATCGTGCGCTCGGCGACGAGGATGTCTCCCCGCGCACCTGCCTGCTGGAGCCTGGCCGCGACGTTCACCGCGTCACCGGTGACGAAGCTGGCACCCTTCCGCTGCGCGACGAAGACCTCGCCTGTGCAGACGCCGGTGTGGAGGCCGAGCGCGTCACCGAACAGCTCGCCGAACCGCTGCTGCATGGCAAGCGCGGCGTGGAGCGCACGCTCCGCATGGTCCTCGTATGCAGTTGGGACACCGAAGACCGCCATCACCGCGTCACCGATGAACTTCTCGAGCGTGCCTCCGGCCCGCCGCACCTCCTCTGCCATCGCGTCGTAGAAGCGGTCGAGGAGGACGCGAGTGCGCTCTGGGTCCTGTTCGCCAAGCAGCGTCGAGTCGACGAGGTCGGCAAAGACCACGCTCGCCAGCTTCCGCGCCTCGCCGGGCTGGATCTCCGTACCGGGTTCAAGAGGAACCGCCTCGGTTCGACTTCTCGCGGGCTCGGCTCCCTCGACCGGCGTTGCAGCGAGATCGAGGGCTGGATCCTGCTGAAGGATGGCCTTCTCGAGCTCCCGTAGGGCTCGGCTGGGGTCGATGCCGAGCTCGTCGACGAGCGCTCTTCGCGCTTCCTGGAACGTTTCGAGCGCCTCGGCCTGTCGCCCGGAGCGATAAAGGGCCAGCATCAGCTGTGCTCTCAGGCGCTCGCGCAGCGGGTGCTCCTCGACGAGTGCTTCGAGCTCACCGACGAGCGACGAGTGATGGCCTGCGACGAGGTCGGCATCAATGCGTTCCTCGAGAACCCCGAGCCGGAGCTCCTCCAGGCGCGCAATCTCGGCCTGAGCAAAGTCTGCGTATCTGAAGTCCGCGAGGGGAGGACCTCGCCAAAGAGCAAGCGCCTCGGCGAGCAGTGCGGAGGCGAGGTTTTCGTCACCGTCCGCAAGCGCGCGCCTGCCTCTATCCGCTAGGTCCTCGAATCGATGCAGATCGAGAGCGCCCGGCTCATGCGCGAGGCGATAGCCACCTGCCGACGTCTCTAGGCGCGATCCGTCCCCGAGCGACTTGCGTAGCCGAGAGACGTGCACTTGGAGGGCTTTTGTGGCGTTCCGCGGCGGACGTCCCGTGTAGAGCTCCTCGACGAGTTGGTCTGCCGGGACGGGTGCTCCGCGGTGGATGAGCAGAATCGCCAGCAGAGTCTGCTGCTTCGGGCCGAGCGAAACCAGTCGACCGTCGCGCTCGACCTCAAGAGGGCCGAGGATCCGAATGTCCATCTGCTGGTGTAAGCGGTTGTAACCCGTCGGTAAGTGCAGCGCAACCACCGTCTTCGATCGTGGTCGCAGTCGATCGCACAAGGCGATCGTGGAACAGGAGGTAGGTCATGAAGCTCCAGAAGCAGATCAAGACGGCAGCGGCACTCGCCCTTTCGGCCCTCGCGGTGGCCGGCCCGGCGGCCGCGGGTACACCGCTCGACAGCTACCGGGACGGTCCCGAGCGCCATTCAGCGTTGACGTCCGCCGAGGCGGCAATCGCGTACTTCCGGGCGAACGAGCGTGCGACCGCGGCGACGTCTGGAGACGCGGCGATCGCGTACTTCTACGCGAATGAGCGTTCGCAGGGGCCGGTGGCGTCGGAGGCTCTCGTCGGTTACGTCGACGGCCCCGAGCGGGGAGCGCTACTGCGGTCGACGACGCCGGTTTCCGTCGGTCTTGGCTCCGACGATGGCGGGTTCGACTGGGGGGCCGCTGCGGTTGGAGCCACGTCCGTGCTCATGTTCGGGCTCCTCATCGGCGGAAGCTTGTCCGTTAAGCACTTCCGCGGTGGGCGACTGACGCATTGAGACAGTGCAGAACGAAGAACGGAGCGGCGCCGAGCGGCGCCGCTCCGGTGTGCACGACGATCCCCGAACCTGTTAGAACCGGATGCCCATGGCTGTTCCGTTTCGGATCGGCGTCATGCAGTTGACGATGGAGCCGCTCGACGAGATGCTCGAGTCGGCTCGCGTCATGGACCGGGCAGGGATCGACACGATCTGGCTCGCCGAGGCCTATCCCTGGTGGCGGAAGCACGGAATGGAGGCGCGGTCCTCGACCGTCACCTCGGCGCTAATCGCCCGTGAGACCGAGCGGCTGACCGTCGGCTGGGGGATCATCTCGCCCTTCACGCGGCATCCGGTGCAGGTTGCGATGGATGCACGCGTCGTGCAGGAG